>NZ_LZKH01000037.1:0-24861 GCF_001672745.1 Mycobacterium sp. E1386 | reverse complement strand
CGGCGCTCGGCCGGCGACGCGGGTCTGGCCGAGATCGGCACCCAGGTGCGTTTCCGGCACCCCTTGGCTCGCTCAGCGACCTACTGGTCGGCGTCGCCGGCCGAGCGCCGAGTGGTCCACGGCGCACTCGCGGCAGTTACCCATCCGACACTCGATCGCGACCGCCGGGTTTGGCACCTCGCCGAGGCCGCTCCCGGCCCGGACGAGGAGATCGCCGAGGAGCTGGAGCACTGCGCCGACCAGGTACGGGCGCGGGGTGGGCTTGCCGCGGCGGCGGCGTTCCTCGAACGCGCCGCGCGGTTGACGCTCGATCCGGGGCTGCGAGCAGAAGCAGGAGTTGGGCGTCGGCGGGCAATACGGCGTGGCGACGGCGGAAGCTCTCCTCGACGGCACCGGCAAGGGGCGCCGCTGCCGGCAGCCCGAAACCCCCGGCCAGTTCTGCCGAGGTCATGCGGCGAGGCAGCTCCATCAAGGCCAGCGGGTTGCCGCGCGTCTCAGCGACGATTTGATCGCGCACCCGCCCGTCCAACGACCCCGGCAATGCCGAGTCCAGGAGCGCACGCGCGTCTCCTTTCGGCAGACCGCTGACGACCAGCTCCGGCAGGCCGGCCAATTCCACCCCGGGCACTCGGGTCGCGAAGACAACGCCAACCGCTTCCGCGCCGAGGCGGCGGGCGACGAACGCAAAGATCTGCGACGAGGCGCGGTCCAGCCACTGCTGATCGTCGATCAGGCACAGCAGCGGCTGTTCCTCGGCCACGTCCGACAGCAAGCTCAGGACGGACAGGCCGAGAAGGAACTGGTCCGGCGCCGACCCGGTGCTCATGCCGAATGCGGTCTCCAGGGCTTCTCGCTGCGGCGCTGGTAGGCGCGCCAGTCGATCGAGCATGGGCGCGCAGAGCTGGTGCAACCCGGCGAACGCCAGCTCCATCTCCGACTGAATCCCGGCGGCGTGCACAACCTTGCAGCCCGACGCCTGCCCGGCCAGGTACTCCAAGAGCGCCGTTTTGCCGACACCCGCCTCACCATGCACCACCAGGGCCCGGCTCTCACCGTCGCACACCGCGGCCACCAGTCGACCGAGAGCACCACACTCGGCGTGGCGACCTATCAGCCTCAACTCCGTGCCCTCGCACCGCGACACAGAACCAACGCTATCCGAGCCTCCAGCCCACTGCACACAGCGCGGTTACCCGTCGACGGCGAATCAAAGGACGCGATCGAGCTGGCTGCGTGAACTGATGTCCAGCTTCGTAAACACTTGCCGCAGGTGGTGTTGAACGGTCCGAGCGCTGATGAATAGCCGCGCGCCGATCTCGGGGTTCGACAGCCCGTCGCGGGCCAACCGCGCGATCTGGGCTTCCTGCGCTGTCAGCTGTTCTCCATCGGCGGAAGCTGTCGTGCGTTTGCGCGCGGTCTCCCCCGTGGCCTGCAGCTCGCGGCCGGCCCGCTCGGCGAAAGCCTCCATTCCCATGGCGTCGAGCATGCCGTGCGCGATTCGCAGCTGCGCCCGAGCATCGGTGCGACGGCGCTCGCGACGCAACCATTCGCCGTACAGCAGATGAGCGCGGGCAAGTTCCGCACGAATGCGGGTGCGCCCGAGCCGCGCGATCGCGTCTAGGTACTGGCGCTCGGCCTCGGCACCATCGGAAAGCAGCGCGCGCGAACGTGCTTGGACACCCAGCGCCCAATCGGTTCCGCAGGCATCCGTCATCTCCGTAAGGCGAGCAAGGGCGTCGGTCGCGATGTCGGCCCTGCCGCAGCGCATCGCTGCCTCGACGAGCTCGACCAGGCACCACGGCGATGCGCCCAGGTCCGCTGGATGTTTGACCGCGCAGTGCGCTGCGGCCATCGCCACCTTGTAGTTTCCAATTCCATTGTTGAGCACCGCTTCCGCGCGCTCGCCTACGGCTAACCCGATACCTTCACCGCGGCGCGTAACGTCTTTCGTCGTCGATTCGACGAGCGCAGACACCTCGGCCCGGTCGCCGCGAAATGCGGCCTGCAGCAGGGCGCCGTAAGGCGCGAGCCCGGCGCCGGTCGCCTCGGTCACCACCCGCACTTCCTGCACAAGCGCCTCCGCGGCCGTCAGTTCCCCGGCGAATTGAAGCAATATCGCTCGCATGCTCAAAGCGAGCGGCAGTTCCGTCAACACGCCGGTGGTGCGGGCGACCTCGACGTGCCTCTCCGAGAGCAGCTCCCAGCTCTTGTCATCCCAGAGGTCCAGCGCGGCGATGCTAGCCAGCCAAAAAATGCGCAGCGCCTCGCCCGACGACGCGAGGGCGGCACTGACCGCGCGGCGCAAGATCGGCACCGCCACCGCGTACCGGTCGGTGAAGCGTGCGACGTAGCCGTCGAGCAGCAAGTCGGACGGTCGCGGCATCGGCGGCCGCGGCGATGCCGCGGCGGCGCGGGCCACGTCCACGACCCCGCAATCGGCCGCCAACCGACCGGAGAACATCGCCGCCGACGTTGCTTCCAGATACGTTGCGCGCGAAAGCGCTAAGTTGATTCGTTCGAGCTGTTTGGCGGCCTTCAGCAGCAGCGGCGGCGCATCACTGCCGCGGTTGGTGACGAAGGCCAACTGAGCGCGGACCAGGTCGACGCGTGCACGCTGGAAGTCGTTCAAGGGCCCGGCCTCGGCCCGAGCAATCAAGTCCAGCGCAGCGTCGAATGCCCCGGCTTCGACCTTGGCCGCCGCGGCGTCGAGCGCCCGCTGTGCTCGCTGGGCCGGGTCGACGGTTAAAACCGTGGCGCGCTCAAGAAAGGCCGCCGCGGCGGCCACGCCGCCACGCGCGCGCGCCCGATCGGCGGAACGAAGCAGCTCGGCCGCTACGTGCTCGTCCGGCTTGGCCGTGGCGTGAGCCAGATGCCAGGCGCATCGGTCTGGATCCGACCCCGGATCCGTGACACCGGCGAGGGCCCGGTGGACCCGTTGTCGTCGCAACAGCGACGCCGAGTGGTAAGCCGCCGAACGGGCTAGCGGGTGCCGGAACCACAGCCGCGCGCCGAGCTCCACCAGGCCGGCATCGACCGCGGGCGTTGCGGCGTCGGTGCCGATCCCCAGCTGTGCCGCGGCCGGCCAAATCAACGCCGGATCACCGGTCGGCTCCGCGGCCACAACAAGCAACAGCTCGCGGGTCGGATCTGGCATGGCACTGATGCGCCGACGAAAGCTTTCCTCGACGGTTCCGGAAAGCCTTGCGGCCCTGGGCAGTCCGAATCCGCCCGCCAGTTCCTGGTTACTCAGTCCGCGCGGCAGCTCCACCAATGCCAGTGGATTGCCGTGCGTCTCGGCGACGATCTGATCGCGCACCTTCGCATCCAACGGCCCGGTCAGCACCGTGTCCAAAAGCGCACGGGCCTCAGGATCCGCCAGACCACCCACCGCGAGGTGTGGCAACCCGGCGAGATCACGGCTCGGAACTCGCGCGGCAAAGACCAATCCGACGGATTCCGCGAGCAGACGCCGAGCCACGAACGAAAGCACCTGAGCGGACGCACGGTCAAGCCACTGCTCGTCATCGACCAGGCAGACCAACGGCCGCTCGTCCGCCGCCTCGGAGAGCATGCTCAAAAATGCCAATCCGACCAGAAACCGGTCCGGTGGCGGTCCGGCGATAATGCCGAACGCCGTCTGCAGCGCCTCACGCTGCGGCCCGGGAAGGCGCTCGAGGTGGTCGAGCAGCGGCCCGCACAGTTGATGCAGCGCAGCGAAGGCCAGTTCCATCTCGGACTGGACACCGGCCGCACGTATCACACTGCAGCGTGAAGCCTTCGCCTCCAGGTAGTCCAGTAGCGCGGACTTTCCAACACCCGCTTCGCCGTAGATCAGCAGCGCGCGGCTCTCCCCGGCGGATATCGCCTGGACAAGCTGGTCGAGAACCGCCGTTTCGGCTTGCCGGCCGATAAGCTCCACGACTCCGCTTACCCCGCGACCTCAATCGGGATAGGCACGACCCGACGCTATACCACTGCATCGCTGGCCGGTAAACCGTATCTGGTGCGAAGACTCCGCCTTCCTACGGTAGTGGAAGCGGTTTCCCGAACCGGCCTGGTGACCCACCTCCCGGACCTGTTATACCGATTTCCACTTGCGCAGCCACGCCCCTTGTTTCGCGCCCCGTCACCCCGAGAACGTGGGCACGGTGATGCCGACCGCAGCGTTTTCGTCCGGCGTCGCCAACCGGTAGCCGTAACGCGCCGCAACCTCGACGAAGCGCGCCACCTCCCGGGTGGTCGGTGGCGCGGAGCCCACGGGCCGCCCGACCTCACGAAAAAACCGGCCCATGCGCGCTGTCGTGATGATCAAGTCGACGGCGGGTTCGCGCGAGACGTTGCGGTGCGCGTGCGGGACGTCGCCCGGCACCCGAACGTACTCTCCGGCCTGAGCATCGCGCCATTGAAGGCCGCCGCCGACCTCGACAAGTACCTGGTGGCTGCCCGCCAGGATGTAGAAATCCTCGAAGTCGTTGTGACTGTGGAGCGGGACCAACACCCCGGGCGGGATGACCGCGCGCATGACGCACAACTGATCTTCGTCCGGTGGGGTCATGAATTCCACGACGGGTCCGAAGACTTCCAACGCGTCCGCACTGTTAGCTGATGTCACGCTGTCCTCTCGCTCCCGGCGGCGGAATGGTTCCGCCGCACCACTATCCGACCGCGGCCAATCCGGTCCGCGGGACCTCTTGAGGCGACCACAGCGGTTGCGGCACCTCGACACCGAATGGCGCGTCCCATCGGTTCCGGGACGAAACCTCGTGCACGGGGCGGCGATTGGCTGCCACGCCCCACTTTCCCCGCGGGTAGCCGAGCGTCAGCATGGCCGACATCTTCCAGCCTTCCTCGACGGGCACGCCCAGCAACTCGTTGACCTTGTCCCGGAAGTTGTTGAGCACCATCGTCATGACGCCGCCGACGCCCTCGGCACGGGCGGCCAGCAACACACTCCAGATCGCCGGGTAGATGTTGGCGCCGCCCAGGTCGTCGATGGCGAAGACGAAAAGCAACAGGGGAACCTCTTCGAAATGGTCGGCCAGGTAATCCCCCGAGCCCTTGATTCGGCGCATCGTCTCGGCGTGCGCGGCCGGGTCAGCGCCGGGCCCCGGCACTACCATCGGTCCCTGCCCCGTGCGGAACTTCTCGTATTCGAGGGCGCGGGCCTGGCGGAACAGCTGGGCGAACTCGCGAATCAGGTCCGGATCGTCAACGGCCACAAAGTGCCAGCGTTGCGTGTTGCCGCCGTTGGGCGCGCGAACGGCCGCGTCGAGGATGCGCGCCTGCACGTCCAGCGGAACCGGGTCCGGCCGCAACCGCCGCATCATCCTGGTGGTGTACAGCGCCTCGTGGATCTCCATTTGTCTGCTCCTTTCGGCTATTCGGGCCAGCTGCTGCCGAGAATGAAGTCGACCATGTTCCCCCGCTTGAACGTGGGATCGAAGTGCGCCAGCACGTCGTCGTTCATCGTGCCGAAGGTGGTGTCCGGACGATGCTTCATCCCGTCGTTGAAAGCCGCAAGGATGCGGTTCTTGAAGTCGGGACGTGGGTGGGCGGCGATCACCGCGTCGACGGCGTCCGGGGCCAGGTCGTCGCGGCCCACGCCGACCACGTCGGTCTTGACACCGGCTGCAAGCAAGGCGGTTTCGGGGCAAAGACGTGCGGGAACTTCGGGCGTCGAGTGCAGGGCGATGCCGAGCCACACCTTGTCGGCCTCGGACTTTTCCACGCCGCGCTCGAGCAGGAAATCGCGCGCAGCGTCGGCGCCGTCCATCTCGAAGCGCTGGCTCGAGGAGCCGTAGCGCGCCGTGAGGCCGAGGTCGTGGAACATCGCGCCCACGTACAGCAGTTCCGGGTCCGGAACCAGGCCGAGGCGGCGCCCATGCAGCGCGCCGAACAGGAACACGCGCCGGGAATGGTGGAAGAGCACGTCGTCTTCGGCGCCGCGAATGAAGTCGGTTGCGTCCCGGACGACTGCCGTGTCGGGGATGACGATGCCGGCAATGGTTTCGATGGACTGGATTGCCATGATCGCTCCTCCTTCGCTGGCTGCCTCCATCTTGCGGCGCGGCACAAACATTCACCGGTGCCGTTCCGGCCGTCTTTCCCACAGAATCTGACGTCGGCGGCGTATTCAGGCGGCCGGTCAAGCGGCGAGGATTGCCTTAGCCACCTCGTCGGGGTGGGTGAGCAATCCGTTGTGCGTCCCGGCAACCACGATGGGCCGGACCCCGCCTGATAACCCCAGGGGTTATCACCGTCATTCATTCCGGGCAGCATCAACGTGATCACCCGGTGACCGCCGCGCGAAGCCGCTCGACGACCGGCCGCCACGACCAGGCTCCGTGCCAGGCACCGGGAATCAGCACGTAAGTCGACATGTGTTCTCAACGCGTCCTTAGGCACCGTGATCGTGTCGGGTGGCGCTCACGCTCGTGGCCAGATCGCAGGCGTCGTTCTCGCTTCGTTGCATGGTGTCCTTATCTCGTTGATTACAACCGCTTTCGCGGATCCGCAGCATCGTCGACGGGCGGAACAGTTCGCGACATCACCCACCGAGCCGGCGGCGCCTATTCGGGCCATGAGTTGTCGAGGATGATCTCCACGAAGTTGTCACGCCGGAACGCCGGGTCGAAGTGTTGCAGCACATCCGCATTCACCGTGCCGAACGTGGTGTGCGGGCGGTGCTTCATGCCGTCGTTGAAGGCCGCCAGGATGCGCCGCTTGAAGTCCGGCCGCGGATGGGCGGCCGTCACGGCGGCGATTGCGTCGGGAGACAGGTCCTCGCGGCCGATGCCCAGCACGTCGGTTTCGACACCCGTTGTGACCAAGGCGATTTCGGGTTCGAGGAATTCGGGGATGTCGGGCGTGGTGTGCAGCGCGATGCCCAGCCACACCTTGTCGGCGTCGGCCTGGTCGACCCCGCGTTCCAACAGGAAATCACGCGCCGCGTTGGCGCTGTCCACCTCGAAGCGCAGAGTGGAGGTGCGGTAGCGATCGGTGAGTCCCAAATCGTGAAACATCGCCCCGGCGTATAGCAATTCGAGGTCCGGCTGCAGTCCCCGGCGCCGGCCCTGCAGCACACCGAACAGGAATACCCGGCGGGAATGGTCGAAGAGCAGATCGTCTTCGGCGTCGCGTATGTAGTCGGTGACCTCGCGCACCAGCTTGGTGTCCGGGACGACGATGTCGGCGATGGCTTCGATCGGCTGGGTGACCACGATCAACCTCCTGAGTTGGGCGATACTGGCTGTTAGTCTCCGGGCGTCCGGCTGTGAGCACCTGGGGCTTTTGAGCCGTCTTCACCACAGAACGCGACGCGATCGTCAATCGCTAGCCGGTCACCGCGGGCCGGTGCGACATCTTTCCCACAGATTGCGACAATGGGACCGTGGCTGAAGCCGGTGTGCGGTCGCGGGTTGTGGTCATCGTCGTCTTCGACGACGTGACGATGCTGGACGTCGCGGGAGCGGGCGAGGTATTCGCCGAAGCCAACCGATTCGGTGCCGACTATCACATAAAGATCGCATCGGTGGACGGCCGCGACGTCACGACCTCGATCGGCGCCCGGTTGGGCGTCACGGACGCGCTTTCGTCGATCGAGTCGGCCGACATCATCATGGTCGCCGGCAGCGACAACCTGCCGCGGCGGGCGATCGATCCCGCGCTTGTCGACGCGGTCAAGTCGGCCGCGGAGCGGACCCGACGACTGGCCTCGATTTGCACGGGCTCGTTCATCCTGGCGCAGGCCGGCCTGCTCAACGGCCGGCGCGCCACCACGCATTGGCATGAAGCCCGGTTGTTCGCCCGCGCTTTTCCCGACGTCGCCGTCGAGCCGGACGCGCTTTTCGTCCGCGACGGCGACGTGTTCACCTCGGCCGGGGTGTCGTCGGGCATCGACCTGGCGCTGGCGCTCGTCGAGATGGATCACGGCACCGAGCTGGTCCGCGAAGTGGCCCGATGGTTGGTTGTCTATCTCAAGCGGGCGGGCGGCCAGTCGCAATTCTCGGTGCTGGTCGAGGCCGAACCCCCGCCCCAGTCCCCGCTGCGCAAGGTCACCGAAGCGATCTCGGCCGACCCGGCGGCCAATCACAGCGTGAAAACGCTTGCCGCCCAGGCGTCCTTGAGTACGCGGCAGCTTACCCGGCTTTTCCAGTCCGAATTCGGCACCACGCCGGCCCGCTACGTCGAGATGGTGCGCATCGACGCCGCGCGTGCCGCGCTCGACGCCGGGCGCAGCGTCGCCGACACGGCGCGCCTTGCCGGGTTCGGTAGCACCGAAAGCCTCCGCCGGGTATTCGTCGACCAGCTCGGCGTCTCGCCGAAGGCGTACCGGGACAGATTCCGGACCGCGTCCCGCTGCTGAATGACGGGGAAATACTGATCCGTCATGCACATTGATGTGATGGCGGTCCCGCAGCCGCTGGACAGGGCGGTGACTTGGCCCGCGCAGCACCTCCATCGCGGCGGCCACCGCATGGGAGCTTCAAGAAGCGACCGGCGGGAACTTCCGGCTCGGTCTCGGCGGACTATCGGCGATGTACGGCATTTGATCTCTTGCCCTCGCTTACGCCGGGAAGTGGAATGGCGGTGAAAACGCCATCGGGGTCGTAGTGTTTCTTGGCGGCGACGAGTCGAATGGCGTTCTCGCCGTAAGCATTTGCGATCTGCTCATGGTCGCCGGGCACGAGCAGGTTGGCGTAGCCGCCGGGAAGCGCGTGTGGGGCAAGTGCGGCCGAGGCCGCGTCGGCCCAGGCGCGATGACGGACGCTGTCCCCGCCCTCCCAGCCGGCGATGATCTCGACGACGAAATGTGGGCGGCGGTTCGCGAACGCGGTCTGGTCCGGGGCGACGAGGGTCGACGCGCCATGACAGTGATGGATGGAGATGCCGCTGCGCGGCGGGGTCAGTGTCCGGCCGATCTCGAGGAGCGCGTCGATGACCTCTGGTGTGTAGCCCGCGATCGTGCGAGTGTTGATCGCCCAGCACTGTCCACGGACATCCCATGCGTCGAATAGGCTCAGCCATTCGCGGTACGTCATGGGCGCGACCTGACCGCTCAGCGGCGTTCCGAGTTTAGTGAGCGCATCGACGGCGGCTTGGCCTGAAAGAAGATCGCCGCTCCAGGCCGGGGCTAGAAAAACGGCCGGATTTCCGTCCGGGCCCGACATCAGTCCACTCAGCACGGTCCACTCATCCGGTGCCGTCGACAACACCTCATCCAGCCCACGCCACACCGTCGCGCCCTGCGACCACGGAAACAGGATCATTCCGCCGATCAACCGGTCGAGCGGATGCAATTGCACCCGCATGGAAGTGACCACGCCGAAGTTGCCGCCACCACCGCGCAGCGCCCAGAAAAGCTCCGGCTCATGAGTCGCGTCGGCCTTCACGATCCGACCATCCGCCAGGACAACCTCGGCGCCGAGCAGGTTGTCTGATGCAAGGCCGAACCGCCCGTTGAGCGGTCCGTAGCCCCCGCCGAGTGTCAGGCCGGTGATGCCAACGCCGCCGCAGTTGCCGGTAGCGGCGACCAGCCCGTACGGCGCGACCGCGTCGATCAGGTCGCCGGCGATGACACCCCCGCCCACTGTTGCGACCCGGGCCCCGCTATCGACAGTGACACTTCGCATCCCGGACATGTCGATCACCAGACCGCCGTCGCATACAGCGCGACCCGCCCAGTCGTGGCCGCCGCCGAGCACCGACAGCCGCATCCCTCGGTCACGCGCCACACGGATGGTTTGCTGTACGTCGCCCGGTGACTCGGCCCGCACGATCAAAGCCGGACGATGTTGCACCGCCCCGTTCCAGATCAACGGCACACCGTCGGCGGCCGCGCCTATCGCATCGGTCGTACTCATTTGGCTCCTACGGTTGGACGATGACGTCGAGCAAGAACGTCTGTCCGGACGCGACGGCTTCGAGGGCGCGCTTCACCGCCCCGGCCAGCTCGTCGGGTTTCTGCACGCGTTCACCCGTGCCGCCGTAGGCTTCGGCCTGCTTCACGTAGTCGGGCATTGGCTCAATGACGTTGCCGACGAAGTTCGCTTCGCGGACCGCGGCGCTATCGGGGTAGTACTTGAGGAGATTCCGGGTCTGGGATGCGTACTGCCGGTTGTTGCACAGCACGATGAACAGCGGGGCGCCGTGTTCCTCTGCGAATCCGAGGGCAGCCGGAACGGGATTGTAGTGCCACGCCCCGTCGCCGACGATGCAGACGACCGGCTGACCGGGGCGCGCCAGTTTGACGCCGAGCGCGGTGCCCAGCCCGGTGCCCAGCGCCCCGGCCCATCCGCGATACTGCTGGAAAGGCTTGCGGGCGTATAGGAACTGAATCATCTGCGGCACTTGAGACGTGATCTCATCGACACAGATCGCGTCCTCGGGCAGCGCATCGTGCAACGCGCCGAACAAGCTGGTTGCTGGCACGAAATCGGTTGCCTGCGAGGCCAATTGGCGGGCCTCTTCGATGCCGTGGGCGCGGATGCTCTGCGTAAAGCCGGCCCACCGCTCGCCGGCCTCGACCCGTGCAGCCGACCGCGTTCGCAGATTGGACGCGAGGCCAGCCAGGTTGAGCGAGAGGTCGCCCGCGACCGCCTCGGTGGTGGGGTATCCCCAGTAGGCGGCTCGCGGGCGCAGCGGGTCTTGCTCGAGGTGGATGACGGCGCATCCTGGGCGTAACACCGCATTTGGCGGGTGCCATAGTCCGTTGCAGCCGGCCAGGAGTACGGCGTCGGCTTCGCCCAACACCGCTTCCACCGGCCCCGCCCCGTACAGCGGATGCGACCGCGGGAAGTTGTGATAGGCGGGATTCCAGAATTCGAATACGGGCGCCGACAGTGCCTCGGCAATTTCTTTTAGGGCGTTGCGGTCAGCGTCGGTGCGCCCGCCGTGTTCGGTGATGATGACGGGATTGGTGGCGCCCACGAGAATTTCGGCCACTCGGTCGATATGTTCTGGTGTCGCGACAATCGGTGCCGGGGAAACCCAGGCGGGGACTTCAGGGTGACCGTCGGCCATCAACAACTGAAATGGAACCTCGAGCAACGTTGGTCCCGTTGGGACGGACTCGGCGATGAAGCAGGCGCGCCGGAGTTCATGAACCAGATCCGAAGGCGTGCGTGCGCGCTTCGCCCACTTGACGACGACTTCGCCATGGCGGGCCGGGCCAGCATGGTCAGTGAGCAGTGAGGGCCATTCGGCACCAGGATCCCCGTCGGGGTCATCGCCATAGCTCAGCGTGTCGGGCGACAGCACCGTCATCGGTGTGCGCTCCTGCAGCGCGGTGCTCAGCGCCATCGACGCGTTTTGAACTCCCAGTGATGTCGGCAAGAAGACGATCTGGCTTCGGCCGGTGGCCTTGTAGTAGCCCGATGCCAGGCTTACCGCAAGCAACTCATGACGACATCGGAAGTAGCGCAGCGTCATGTCATCGGCCCGCCGGGCAAGCGCTTCCCACACCGGCGCCATCACGGCGATGGGAGAGGCGAAAATGCAGTCCACGCCCTGAGATTGCAGCTGCGCCAGTAATACTTCCGCGCCGTTCTTGGCCGCATCTCCCGTCACACTTGTGACGTTAAGAAGCGACGGGGGCCACGGCCAGCCCGTGCCCACTCAGTGGGTTTTCCCGCCGGTCACCCTTTCACGGCGTGCGAAGGAGGCTGACGATGCGGGTCCCGGTCGCCCTGGTGGCAGCCAGCAGTCCGAGCGGAGGGCGCCGTTGGGCGATGACAGTCGACACGGCTGCCGCCGCATTGCCGCCGAGAGGAATCGCTACGGCAACACAGCTGAGATTCGCGTGTACGCCGCCGGCATCCACTATTGGTGCGGCACGGCCTAATTCGGCATAGGCGCGCGCCGCCGCGGTGCCCGACGGTACCTTGGCTCCGGGTTCGGCTGTGAATCCCACCGGTACGCGGGCGTCCACCGCGTCCAGGAACACCGGTTCCCCGCCGATCACCGCAGACAACTGAACCGCAGCCCCCGTGGCGGTCGCGAGTTCGGCGATCGGTCGCCGGGCGACCACGCGCAATTGCCGCTCCGGGCTCACCCGCGAACCCAACCCCAACAAGCTCGCGCCGAGTCGGTAGCGGGTACCGTCACGCCTGACCGCCCCGACGGCGATCAACTGCTGCAGCAGTCGACGGACCGTCTCCCGCGGGATCCCGCTCGCATTCGCCAACTCAAGCAGCCGCACCGGTTCCAACGCACCCACGTGTTCCAGCAGTTCAAATGCGCTCTCGATGACGCCGCGACCGTCGTGGCGAAACGAGCCGCCCGTCGCGCCCGCATGCCTACCCCCGGCCATAGGCTCGGTCATCCGATCCGTTTCGGACTGGCCCACCATCGACTCCTTTAGCCTGCCGTTGCCGGCAACGAGATCACGCCCCGTAATAGCAACGCACGAACACGTCCGATCTATGCCGAGTGCCGAGAAACCAATATCTGTTTGTCTGGCCAGGTAGTCAGTTAACGCAGGGCGGCTCAGCAGACCACGAAGGCAAGCTATTTGGTGTTGTTGTACTTGGTGATCGCGTCGTCCAGCCGCTGCAGGGCGGCGCCGTAACCGGCGAAATCGCCCTTCTTCTGAGCGTCCTTGGCCGCGCCCAGCGCCGTCTGGATCTCTTGCAGCGCAGCGGCTTTGGCCGGAGACAGCGTCACCGACCCGTCCGCGACCGGCGGAACCGCCGCGGGCGGCGGCGACCCCGGTGGACCGGCCGGAGTGGGCGGCGTGACGGGCGGGGCCGCCTGCGGGTTGTTCCCGGCATCGGTCGGCTGAATGCCCGTCGCGGCCGCACCCGCGCCGGGACCGAACAACCCGGTCAGGGCGTCGCGCACCGTGGGCCCGTAGCCGATCTTGTCGTTGTACATCATCGCCACCCGGATCAGCCGCGGGTACGACGAGGCGGCGTCGCTGGCCCCCGGGGAGGCGTAGACGGGTTCGACATAGAGCAGGCCGCCCTGGCCCACCGGCAGGGTGAGCAGGTTGCCCCAGCGGATCCGGTTCTGGTTGTCGCGCCCGATCACACCGAGGTCCTGGGACACCGCCGGGTCGGTGGTGATGGCGTTGTTCGCCAGTTTCGGCCCGTTGACCTGACCCGGGATGGTCAGCACGGTGATCCTGCCGTAGGTCGCCGGGTCGGAGCTGGCGCTGATGTAGGCGGCCAGGTAGTCGCGCTTGAACCTGTTCATCGCGCTCGTCAACTGATATGACGACGAATTGTCGTTCTTCGCAATGTTTTTCGCGACGATGTAATAGGGCGGCTGGTAGCTGCTGGCGGTCGGGTTGGGGTCCAGCGGCACGTCCCAGAAGTCGGACGTGGAGAAGAACGTCACCGGGTCGTTGACGTGATACTTGGCCAGCAACATCCGCTGCACCTTGAACAGGTCCTCGGGATAGCGCAGATGCTCGGCGAGTTCGGGGGTGATGTCGCTCTTCGGCTTGACCGTACCGGGGAAGACCTGCATCCACGCCTTGAGCACCGGGTCCTGCTCGTCCTGCTGGTACAGCGTCACGGTCCCGTCATAGGCATCCACCGTGGCCTTGACCGAGTTGCGGATGTAGGAGACGTCCTTGTTGGGCGCCAGCTTGTTGAACGCCACCTCGTTCGAGTCGGCGGTCGCCGATTCCAGCGAGGTCAGTTCGGAGTACGGGTAGTTGTCCAGGGTGGTGTAGCCGTCGATGATCCACACCAGTCGCTTGTTGACGATCGCCGGGTACACGGAGCTGTCGGTGGTCAGCCACGGCGCCACCGCCTCCACCCGCCGCGCCGGGTCACGGTTGAACAGGATCCGGCTGTTGGAGCCGATCACGTTGGAGAACAAGAAGTTTCGCTCCGCGAACTTGGCGGCGAACACGCTGCGGGACAGCCAGTCCCCGACGGGCACGCCCCCCAACCCCGTGTAGGTGTAGTTCTTGGTCTCCGCACTGGTCTCGTAGTCGTATTCGCGGTCGGCACCGTTGCGGCCGACGATCGCGTAGTCGGCGGACGCGCTGGAGATGACCGGGCCGTAGTAGATGCGCGGCTGGTCCAGCGGCGCCGGGCCGTCAGAAACCACGTTGCCGTTGGCGCCGACGACGTTGACCAAAAACTCGGGGTAGCCACCGTTTTGGTTGGGGTCGTTGGCGACGCCGCGCACCGTGTTGGCCGGTGACGCGATGAAGCCGTTGCCGTGCGTGTAGACGCTGTGCCGGTTGATCCAGTCCCGCTGGTTCTCGATCAGCCGGTCGGGATTGAGTTCGCGGGCCGCGACGACATAGTCGCGCAGCGCGCCGGTGCGGTCCACGTAGCGGTCGATGGACAACTGGTCGGGGAAGTAGTAGAAGTTCTTGCCCTGCTGGAACTGGGTGAACGCCGGGCTGACGATGGTCGGGTCGAGCAACCGGATGTTGGAGGTGGTCGCCCGGTCGTCGGCCACCTGCTGCGCGGTGGCCTGCGTGTCACCGGAGTACGTGCGATAGCTGACCACGTCCGAAGTCAGCCCGTACGCCTGCCGGGTCGCCGTGATGCTGCGCCCGATGTATTCGCTTTCCTTCTGCGCGGCATTGGGTTTGACGCTGATCTGCTCGACGATCAACGGCCAGCCGGCACCCACGATCAACGACGAAAGCAACAACAGCACCAGGCCGATGGCGGGGATCCGCAGGTCTTTCAGCACCACCGCGGAGAACACCGCGGCCGCGCAGATCAGCGCGATCGCCATGAGGATCAGCTTGGCCGGCAGCACTGCGTTGATGTCGGTGTACCCGGCGCCGGTGAACGGCTTACCGCCGCGGGTGTGCGACAGCAACTCGTAGCGGTCCAGCCAGTACGCGACCGCCTTGAGCACCACCAGCAGCCCCACCACGGTGACCAGCTGGATGCGGGCCGAACGGCTCAGCGCGCCGGTGCGGCCCGAGAGCCGGATCCCGCCAAAGATGTAGTGCGCCAACACGTTGGCCACGAACGCCAGGAACACGGCCACGAACAGGTAGCTGAGCAGCAGCCGGTAGAACGGCAGGTCGAACGCGTAGAACCCGAGGTCCTTGCCGAACTGCGGGTCCCGGATGCCGAAGTCGCCGCCGTGCATGAACAATTGGATGCGCACCCAATAGCTTTGCGCGATGATGCCGGCCAGCAGGCCTATCGCGACCGGCACCCCGATCCCCACCAGCCGCAGCCGGGAGAGGACGACGGCGCGGTACCGGGCCACCGGATCGTTGTCACTGCTCGGCACGAACACCGGGCGGGTCCGATAGGCCACCGCGAGACCGGCGAACACGATCCCGCCCACCAGCAGGCCGGCCACCAGAAAGACCACGAACCGGGTGACGAGCACGGTCGTGAACACCGAGCGGTAGCCCAGCTCACCGAACCACAGCCAGTCCACGTACGCGTCGATCAGCCGCGGGCCGGCGAGCAGCAAAGCGATCACACCCAGTGCGATCAGGATCAGAATCCGGCTACGCCGAGTCAGCTTCGGCATCCGTGCGGTGGGCCGCATCCCCACTGGCTACGCTCCCTGCTCGATTGATCGACGGTGACAACTCTACGCATCGCGCGGCCCGCGATCCCGGCCGAGCTTCAGCAGCTTGGTGCCTGGCCCCCCGACGCGACCGCGTGCAGCGCGTCGACCGCCTGGCTGAGCGTCTCGACCTTCACCAGGCGCAGCCCGGACGGGTTGTCCGAGTTCGCCTCGTAGCAGTTTTTGGCCGGCACCAAGAACACGGTGGCGCCCGCCGCGTGCGCGGCGACCATCTTGTGCGTGATGCCGCCGATCTGGCCCACCTTCCCGTCCGCGGAGATGGTGCCGGTTCCCGCGATGAACTTCGACCCGGTCAGGTCACCGGTGGTCAGCTTGTCGACCACCGCCAGGCTGAACATCAGGCCCGCCGACGGCCCGCCCACGTTGGCGAGGTTGAAGTCGACGACGAAGGGCGCCCAGGGCGCGGTGAGCACGGCGACGCCCAGGAAGCCATAGTCGCGATCCTTGTTCGCGCCCAGCGTAATTTGCGCGACGCCGGCCGGCTCGTTCTTGCGTCGGTAATCGATGGTCACGGTTTGGCCGGGTTTGGTGCTCTTCAGCAATCCCGTGAACTGGTCGACGTCGGCCACCGGGGTGCCGTTGACCGCGTCAATGGCGTCGCCGGCCTTCAGCTTGCCCGCCGACGGACCCGGATCGGTGACCCTGGCGACCGTCACCGCGGCGGGGTACTTCAGATATCCCAGGGCGGCGTACTCCGCGCTGTCCTCGGAGTCCTTGAAGTCCGCATTGTTGGCCTTGTCGACCTCGTCCCGCGACTTGCCCGGCGGGTAGATCAGGTCGCGCGGAACCAGCTGTTCCTGACCCGAGAGCCACAGCGTCAGCGCTTCGCCCAGCGTCAGCTCGTCGCGCTGGGACACCGTGGTCATGTTCAGGTGTCCCGTCGTCGGATGCGTCTGGGTGCCCTCGATCGCCACGACCTGCTTGCCGTCGACCTCACCGAGCGTGTCGAAGGTGGGACCGGGGCCCAGCGAGACGAACGGCACCGTCACCACCGCGAGCAGCACGCCGAAGACCAGGATCGGCACCAGCGCGACCATCAAGGTCAGAATCCGCCTGTTCACGCCGATTACACTAGACGGAGCCCGCCGCGCCGGGTTCAGCCACAAGCTGACCCGAGATCGCCCACCCCGTTCCGGTGGTGAGTACCGTTAACGGTATGGCTGACCTGCCTTTCGGCTTCTCCTCTGGAGAAGACCCCGACAAACCCGGGAAGAAAGATCCCAATTCGGGCTCTGGCGGCTCCGATCCGTTCGGCGCATTCGGCATGGGCGGCGAGTTCGGCATGGGCGACCTCGGACAGATCTTCACCCAGCTGGGTCAGATGCTCAGCGGCGCGGGCGCCGGGATGGCCGGCGGCGGACAGTCGGGCCCGGTCAACTACGAACTGGCGCGCCGGGTGGCGACCAACTCGATCGGGTTCGTGGCGCCGATCCCGGCCACGACACACTCGGCGATCGCCGACGCGGTGCATCTCGCCGAGACCTGGCTGGACGGCGCCACGGCGCTGCCCGCCGGCACCACCAAGGCGGTGGGCTGGACCCCGGCCGACTGGGTCGACAACAGCCTGGAAACCTGGAAGCGGCTGTGTGACCCGATGGCACAACAGATTTCGACGGTGTGGGCGTCGTCGCTGCCCGAGGAGGCCAAGAGCATGGCCGGCCCGCTGATGGCGATGATGTCGCAGATGGGCGGCATGGCCTTCGGCTCCCAGCTGGGGCAGGCGCTGGGCCGGTTGTCCCGCGAGGTGCTGACGTCGACCGAGATCGGTCTGCCGTTGGGGCCCAAGGGCGTTGCCGCGATCCTGCCCGATGCCCTGGAGTCGTTCGCCGCCGGACTCGAGCAGCCCCGCAGTGAGATCCTGACGTTCCTCGCCGCCCGCGAGGCCGCCCACCACCGGCTGTTCAGCCACGTGCCGTGGCTGTCGAGCCAGGTGCTGGGCGCCGTGGAGGCCTACGCGATGGGCATGCAGATCGACATGAGCGGAATCGAGGAGCTGGCCCGCGACTTCAACCCGGCAACACTGTCCGACCCGGCGGCCATCGAAAACCTCTTGGGGCAGGGCGTTTTCGAGCCCAAGGCGACCCCCGCGCAGACGCAGGCGCTGGAACGCCTCGAGACGCTGCTCGCGCTGATCGAAGGCTGGGTGCAGGTGGTGGTGAACGCGGCCCTGGGCGACCGGATTCCGGGGGCGGCCGCGCTCGGCGAGACGCTGCGCCGCCGCCGCGCCACCGGCGGCCCGGCCGAGCAGACGTTCGCCACGCTGGTGGGCCTGGAGCTGCGGCCCCGCAAGATGCGCGAAGCCGCCGCGTTGTGGGAGCGCCTCACCGAGGCCGCCGGCGTGGACGCCCGCGACGCCATCTGGCAACACCCCGATCTGCTGCCCGACGCCGAGGACCTCGACGACCCGGCCGGCTTCATCGACCGGGTCATCGGGGGCGACACCAGCGGCATCGACGAGGCGATCGCCAAACTCGAGGAGAACCCGGAGGACCCGGGCGCCGGTCCTGTGGACAACTGACGTAGCCGGTCGCCGCAGGCGTGCCACAGTGCACCCGTGCCACCGGCCGTCCTTTCTACCTATGCGCTGGACCCGGCCATGCCGGTGCTGCTGCGGCCCGACGGCGCCGTTCAGGTCGGTTGGGATCCGCGCCGCGCCGTACTGGTGCGTCCGCCGGGCGGCCTGGCCGCGCCGGAGCTGGCCGCGCTGCTGCGGTCCATGCGATCACCGACTCCGCTATCGGAGCTACAGCGCCGGGGCGCCGACCGCGGCCTGCGGGACGCGGACGGGTTGACGGACTTGGTTGCCCAGTTGGTCGGTGCGGGCGTCGCGACAGAATGCGCGAAGTCCCGCGGCCGGGCGCCGTCCATCCGGATCCACGGCCGCGGCCCGCTTTCGGAACTGCTGGTCGAGGCGTTGCGCTGCTCGGGCGCCCGGGTCGCCCACAGCAGCCAGCCGCATGCCGCCGTGTCGGGCACCGCCGTCGACCTGGTGGTGCTGTCCGATTACCTGGTCGCCGACCCCCGCATGGTCCGCGAGCTGCACACGCAGGCCGTCCCCCACCTGCCGGTGCGGGTCCGCGACGGCGTCGGACTGGTCGGTCCGCTGGTCATCCCCGGCACGACCAGCTGCCTGGGCTGCGCCGACCTCCACCGGCGCGACCGGGACGCGGCGTGGCCGGCCATCTCGGCGCAGCTGCGCGAAACCGTCGGTGTGGCCGACCGGGCCACGTTGCTGGCGACCGCCGCGTTGGCGCTCAGCCAGGTGAACCGGGTGATCGCGGCGGTTCGCAAGCAGCGGACGGTGCCCGACCCGGGCCCGCCCCAGACGCTGAACGCCACGCTGGAATTCGACCTCAACGCCGGCGCGATCGTCGCACGGCGATGGACCCGACATCCGTTGTGCCCGTGCTGAAGCGGGCGGTCAGCCCAGCCGGCCCTGGTCCGGGACGTTCGTCGACACCGCCTCGTAGGCCGTCGCGAGCTGGTGCAGGATCTCCGCGCTCAAGGTGCGGTCGGTCCGATGTTTGTCCAGGGTTTCGATGATCGCCCTGAACAAGGAGTCGGCGGCGTCGTGCTGCGATTGCTTTGCTGCCATGGTCTGGTCGATACCGCCCTTCGGATCTGCCTTCCGGTGGGTCGCCCAGTGCAACCCGCACGGTCAAACCTAGGGCGCGGCGCCGCCGGGTGCCCGGCGATAAGTGTTGTGAAGATCAAGCGCGAGCGGGACCGGCCGTCATGGATGATGGATACGTGGCAGACATCAAACGCGGCCGCGCGGCGCGGAACGCGAAGCTGGCCAGCATCCCGGTCGGCTTCGCCGGCCGGGCGGCGCTCGGCTTCGGTAAGCGGCTGACCGGCAAGTCGAGGGACGAAGTCCAGGCCGAGCTGATGGAGAAAGCCGCCAACCAGCTGTTCACCGTCCTGGGCGAGCTCAAGGGCGGGGCGATGAAGGTGGGTCAGGCCTTGTCGGTGATGGAGGCCGCCATCCCGGACGAGTACGGCGAGCCCTACCGCGAGGCGTTGACCAAGCTGCAGAAGGACGCGCCGCCGCTGCCCGCGCACAAGGTGCACCGGGTGCTCGACGCCCAGCTGGGCACCAAGTGGCGCGAGCGGTTCGAATCCTTCGACGACAAACCCATTGCGTCGGCCAGCATCGGCCAGGTACACAAGGCGGTCTGGGCCGACGGGCGCGCCGTCGCCGTCAAGATCCAATACCCGGGCGCGGACGAGGCGCTGCGCGCCGACCTGAAAACCATGCAGCGGCTGGTCGGCGTGGTCAAGCAGCTCGCGCCCGGCGCCGACGTCCAGGGCATCGTCGACGAGCTGATCGAGCGCACCGAGATGGAGCTCGACTACCGGCTGGAGGCGGACAACCAGCGCGCCTTCGCCAAGGCCTACGAGGGCCACCCGCACTTCGTCATACCGCACGTCGTGGCCAGCGCGCCCAAGGTCGTGGTGCAGGAGTGGATCGAGGGGTTGCCGCTGGCGGAGATCATCCGCAACGGGACCCGTGAGCAGCGCGACCTGATCGGCACCCGCCTGCTCGAGCTCACCTTCGACGCGCCGCGCCGGCTGGGGATGCTGCACGGCGACGCCCACCCGGGGAACTTCATGCTGCTCCCCGACGACCGGATGGGCGTCATCGACTTCGGCGCCGTCGCGCCCCTGCCCGGCGGTTATCCCATCGAGCTCGGGATGACGATTCGGCTGGCCCGCGACAAGAACTACGACCTGCTGTTGCCGACGATGGAGAAGGTCGGTTTCATCCAGAAGGGCCAGCAGGTGTCGGTGCGCGACATCGACGAAATGCTGCGCCAGTACGTCGAGCCCATCGAGGTCGACGTCTTCCACTACACGCGCAAGTGGCTGCAGCGCATGACGGTGGGCCAGATCGACCGGTCGGTGTCGCAGATCAAGACGGCCCGGCAGATGGACCTGCCGCCCAAGCTGGCCATCCCGATGCGTGTCATCGCGTCCGTCGCCGCGATCCTGTGCCAGCTGGACGCGCGGGTGCCGATCAAGCGGCTGTCCGAGGAGCTGATCCCCGGCTTCGCCGAGCCGGACAACGCAATCGTCTAGGCCGCGACCCCGTCTTTGCGGGGCCGTCCGCGCGGTCGTTTGAAGCTCAGGATCGCGCCTCGGTCGAGAATCTCGCCGCCCCACACACCCCAGGGCTCGGCCCGCTCGAGCGCCGACGCCAGGCACTGGCGCCGGATCGGGCAGCCCGCGCAGAGGGCCTTGGCGCGCTCGAGGTCGGCCGGCGTCTCGGCGAACCACAGGTCGGGGTCGTTGCTGTGACACGGCAAGACCGGTGACGGCGGTCTTTGGACTGTCAGTGCCGACATGTCCTGCTCACCTGCTTCCTGGTCGGGGCTTCCTTTGAGTGATCCGGACCAGGGAGCGGGGCTGAAAACGTTGGAGCCCCAAAAACTGTGGCCACGGATCCTTGACTTCGGGTCCGTGGCCATTCGGTGAAAACCGGGGAGTTACGTGGCCATTCGGTGGACCTCGAGTCGCACGGACGCGTTCGTCGCGGCGGCGGCGGCGCGATGCTTCAACGCGGCCGCCGGCATAGCGGCATGCTTGAGCGCGGCCGCGGGGGCGGCCACGTCCACACCGAACGCGTCGTTGATCATCGTGGCCACCCTCCTTCCGTTACGCCAGAACGCGGTTTCGAGGGTAGACGGTCGCCGCCCAGCGCCACAACCGATTTTCTGACCTGCGCCTTTACCGGTCAGCGGGCGCGCACCAGCCCCAGCACGTCGGGCCCGTACTGTTCCAGCTTGCGCGCGCCGATGCCGGGGATCGCGATCAGCGCGTCCTCGTCGCCGGGGCGCAGCTCGGCGATGGCGATCAGCGTGTTGTCGGTGAAGACGACATACGCGGGCACGTTCTGCTCCTTGGCCACGTCCAGCCGCCACGCCTTGAGCCGCAGCAGCAGCTCTTCGTCGACGTCGGCGGCGCACGTTTCACAGCGCCGGAGCATGACCGCCGCCGGGGTGGACAGGTCCTTGTTGCAGATGCGGCACCGCGCCGGGGCGCCGCGGTTGCGCCGGGCCTTGCCCGGGGCGGTGTCGTTGCGAGCTTGCGGTGCGATGCCGTTGAGAAATCGCGACGGCCTGCGGCCCTGCCGCCCGCCGGGGCTGCGGGCCAGCGCCCAGCTGAGCGCCAAATGAATTCGCGCCCTGGTGATTCCGACGTAGAGCAGCCGGCGCTCCTCCTCGACGGCCTCGCTTTCGGGGCCGTGCGCCAGCGCGTGTGAGATGGGCAGCGTGCCGTCGGCCAGCCCGACCAAGAACACCGCGTCCCACTCCAGGCCCTTGGCGGCGTGCAGCGAGGCCAGCGTGACGCCCTGCACCACCGGTGGGTGCCGCGCGTCGGCGCGCAGCCGGAGTTCGGCAAGCAGGCCCGGAAGCTCCAGCTGCGGGCGCTGCGCCACCTCGTCGTCGCCGAGCTCGGCCAGCGCGGTCAGCGCCTCCCAGCGCTCCCGGGCGCGGGCGCCGACGGGCGGCTCGGCGGTCAGCCCCAACGGTTCCAGGACCGCCCGCACGACCGCGGGCAGCGGGCCCGCCAGGCCATGTTCAGAGCCGCGCTCGGCGGCCCGCTGCAGCGCCAGTAACGCCTGTTTGATCTCCTGCCGGGTGAAGAACCCTTCACCGCCGCGGACCTGATAGGGGATGCTCGCCTCGGTCAGCGCCTCCTCGTAGGCCTCGGACTGCGCGTTGACCCGGTACAGCACGGCGATCTCCGACGGCGGCGTGCCCGCCTCGATCAGCCGGGCGATCGAGGCGGCGACCGCGGCGGCCTCGGCCGGTTCGTCGGAATATTCGTGGAACGACGGCGCCGGACCCGGCGGACGCTGCCCCAACAGGTGCAGCTTGCTGCCGGCGACCCGGCCGCGAGCCGCGGCGATCACCTGGTTGGCCAGCGACACCACCTGCGGGGTCGAGCGGTAGTCGCGCTCGAGGCGAACCACGGTCGCGTCGGGATACCGCCGCGAAAAGTCGAGCAGAAACCGCGGCGAGGCGCCGGTGAACGAGTAGATGGTCTGGTTGGCGTCGCCGACGACGGTCAGGTCGTCCCGGTCGCCCAGCCACGCCGTCAGCACCCGCTGCTGCAGCGGCGTGACGTCCTGGTATTCGTCGACGACGAAGCAGCGGTAGCGGCCCCGGAATTCGTCGGCCACGGCGGCATCGTTTTCGATCGCGGCCGCGGTGTGCAGCAGCAGGTCGTCGAAATCGAGCAGCGTCACCGACTCGTCGCGGACCTTGAGCGCCTCGTAGGCGGCGTACACGGTCGCGACGCGGGCGGCGTCCAGCGGGATGTCCCGCCCCGCCTCGGCGACGGCGGCGGGGTACTCCTCGGGGCCGATCAGCGACGCCTTGGCCCACTCGATCTCCCCCGCCAGGTCGCGGACGTCATCGGTGCTGGCGTTGATCCGGGAGCGGCTGGCCGCCCGCGCCACCACGGCGAACTTGGTGTCCATCAGCTGCCAGCCGGTGTCGCCGACCACCCGCGGCCAGAAATACCGCAGCTGCCGGTGGGCCGCGGCGTGAAATGTCAGGGCCTGTACCCCGCCGACGCCGGTGTCCGTGCCCGCGGCGGCGTCCAGCGTCCGCAACCGGGAACGCATCTCCCCCGCCGCACGCTGGGTGAAGGTGACCGCCAGCACCTGCCCGGCCGCCACGTGACCGTTCGCCACCAGCTGCGCGATTCGGTGCGTGATGGTGCGGGTCTTGCCCGTCCCGGCACCCGCGAGCACGCAGACCGGTCCGCGCGGAGCCAGCACGGCCTCGCGCTGCTCGTCGTCCAGTCCGGCGGTCAAGGCGTCGGCGACCATCGGCATGGCGTCCATCTTGACAGCGGTCGCCGACAAAGCGTGGCCCCGCACGGCGCGCGTCGGCGAGTCGCCGGTATCGGTACCGCGGTCGCGGCGCGGAACATGTTGTCCCCGGGCTACGTTAACGAGCTATGACCAACGCCCCGCTCACCGTCTACACGACTTCATGGTGCGGCTACTGCCACCGCCTGATGACCGTGTTGAAGTCCAACGGAATCGCTTATCAGGCGGTCGACATCGAAGACGACCCCGCGGCGGCGGAGTTCGTCGGTTCGGTCAACGGCGGCAACAGGACGGTTCCGACGGTGAAGTTCGCCGACGGGTCGACGCTGACCAACCCGAGCGCGGCCGAGGTCAAGGCCAAGCTGGCCGAAACCGGCGCCTAGCGGCGGCGGGTCAGTCGAGCGCGGCCCAGGATTCGATGATCACGCGGGCGATCGAGATCGACCCGGGCAGCAACAGTTTCGAGTCCGCCGAGCTGGACCAGTCGCCGACCGCCAGCGCCGCGCGCACCTCGTCGCGGGTGAACCACGCCGCCTCGGCGATTTCGCCGTCGTTGAACGAGAAGTCCTCACCCGGGTCCGCGACCGCGTGGAAGCCGACCATCAGCGAGCGCGGGAACGGCCACGGCTGGCTGCCCAGGTAGCGCACGTCACGCACCGTGAGGCCGATCTCCTCGCGGATCTCGCGCGCGACGCAGACTTCGAACGACTCGCCGGCCTCGACGAATCCGGCCAGCAGCGAGAACATCCGCTCCGGCCACACCGCCTGGCGGGCCAGCACCGCGCGGTCGCCGCCGTCGTGGACCAGGCAGATCACCGCTGGGTCGATGCGCGGGAACTCCTCGTGGCCGGTGACCGGGTTGACCCGCGCCCAGCCCGCCCGGGCCGGTCGCGTCGGCGAGCCATCCACCGAGCTGAACCGCGCGCTGTCATGCCAATTGAGCAGCGCGACGGCGGACGACACCAGCTGACTGCTGGTGTCGTCGAGGATCGCGCCGAGGCCGCGCAGGTTCACCACCTCGGCGCGCACATCCGGGTCCTCCGGCGCCTCGAGCGCGCCCCGGATGGCCCACACGTGGCGGTCGTCATCGAGGCGGCCGAGGAACACCGCTTCCGGCGGCGGCTTGTCGGCCAGCTTGGCCGCGGCGCCGAGCACCACGCGGCCGTCGGCGATGAGCACCTGACTGCGCGAGTCCACCCGCAGCAGCGCCGCGTCCGCCCAACCCGCGGTGGCCGCTTCGACGTCGGTGCGCAGCTGGTCGGCCCGGTCGGCGCCGACACGCGACAGCAGCGGGACGTTCCGCAGCTGGAAGTCCGCAATACCCACTAGTGCCCCGTTTCGTGGCGATCCGCCGCGACCGGCGCCGCCGCTCTTGCGATCGCCACTAGTGCCCCGCCTGGCGGATATACAGCAGCCGGTCGTTGGCCTCGACGGCATCCACCTCGGGTGCGCCGATGCGCAGCAGGTGGCCGTCGCGCACCACGCCCAGC
>NZ_LZKH01000036.1:0-4571 GCF_001672745.1 Mycobacterium sp. E1386 | reverse complement strand
CCGTGCTACACCCCATCCGGCGAGCCCTACTGGACGCCTCCGGGCGAGCCCTGCTGAGCGAACCGGCGCGGCGCGCACTTTTCCGAAGGCGGCCTAGCGCGGGGTGAGCAACCGCTCAACGTATTTCGCGATCACGTCGACTTCGAGGTTGACCTGCGTGCCGACCGGGGCGCGG
The DNA here is from genome assembly GCF_001672745.1 of Mycobacterium sp. E1386. NCBI lineage: Bacteria > Bacillati > Actinomycetota > Actinomycetes > Mycobacteriales > Mycobacteriaceae > Mycobacterium > Mycobacterium sp. E1386. The sequence goes on along the minus strand of NZ_LZKH01000036.1, from coordinate 4,396 downwards.
CCCAGCGTGGTCAGCTCGCGGGTGGTAGGGATCAGCGAAACCTCGAACCAGTCGGCGCCGAGCCCGGAGACCGTCAATGAAATGCCGTCGACGGTGATCGATCCCTTCTCGACGACGTAGCGGGCCACCGCCGCGGGGATCTCGATCCGCACCACTTCCCAGTGCTCGGACGGCGCCCGGCTCACCACCTGCCCGGTCCCGTCCACGTGCCCCTGCACGATGTGCCCGCCGAGCCGGCTGTTGACCGCCGCGGCGCGCTCCAGGTTGACCGGGCTGCCCACCTGCAGGGAGCCCAGGTTGGACCGGTTGAGGGTTTCCGCCATCACGTCGGCGGTGAATTGGCCGTCCGGCAGCAGCTCGACGACGGTCAGGCAGACGCCGTTGACGGCGATCGAGTCGCCGTGCCCGGCGTCGGAGGTCACGACCGGTCCGCGGATGGTGAGCCGGGCGGCGTCGGCGAGCATGTCGCGGCCCGTCACCTCCCCGAGCTCCTCGACAATTCCGGTGAACATTCCATCAGGTTAATCGGCCGTCCGGATGCCGCGGTCGCACTGGTGAGCAGGCCAAAGCGTCGGCGCCGGGCCGACACCGCGGCCCCACGTGTCCCAAGCCGGTCATGGGCACCCTCTACGATGCAAGGTATGCAGACCCGCCGCCGTCTATCGGCCGTCCTCGCATCCCTGACCCTCGCCACCGCCTTGATCGCCGGCTGCTCGTCGGGCTCAAAGCAGAGTGGCGCCCCGCTGCCCGACGCCACGACCCTGGTCAAGCAGTCGGCCGACGCCACCAAGAATGTGAAGAGCGTGCACCTCGTGCTGAGCATTCAGGGCAAGATCCAGGGGCTGCCCATCAAAACGCTGACCGGTGACCTCACCACGGCGCCGGCCACCGCCGCCAAGGGCAACGCCACGATCACCCTCGGTGGGTCCGACATCGACGCCAATTTCGTGGTCGTCGACGGCAACCTGTACGCCACCCTGACGCCCAACAAGTGGAGCGACTTCGGCAAGGCGTCCGACATCTACGACGTGTCGGTGCTGCTGAACCCGGACACCGGGCTGGCCAACGCGCTCGCCAACTTCACCAACGCCAAGGCCGAGGGCCGCGACACCATCAACGGTCAGAGCACCATCCGCGTCAGCGGGAACGTCTCGGCGGATGCGGTGAACAAGATCATGCCGCAGTTCAACGCGACGCAGCCGGTGCCGAGCACGGTGTGGATCCAGGAGACCGGCGACCACCAGCTGGTCCAGGCGAACATGCAGAAGAGCTCCGGCAACTCCATCCAGGTCACCTTGTCCAACTGGGGTGAGCAGGTTCAGGTCACCAAGCCCCCGGTGAGTTCATGAGTTCGCAGGCCGGCCGCCGCGTCGCGATCAGCGCCGGCAGTCTGGCGGTCCTGCTGGGCGCCCTGGACGCCTATGTCGTCGTGACGATCATGCGCGACATCATGAGCGACGTTCACATCCCGATCAACCAGCTGCAGCGCATCACCTGGATCATCACGATGTACCTGCTGGGTTACATCGCCGCCATGCCGCTGCTGGGTCGGGCCTCCGACCGCTTCGGCCGCAAGCTGGTGCTGCAGGTCAGCCTGGCCCTGTTCATGGTCGGGTCGGTGGTGACCGCACTGGCCGGGCATTGGGGCGATTTCCACCTGCTGATCGCCGGCCGCACCATCCAGGGTGTGGCCAGTGGCGCGCTGCTTCCGGTCACACTCGCGCTGGGCGCCGACCTGTGGGCACAGCGCAACCGCGCCGGCGTGCTGGGCGGCATCGGCGCCGCACAGGAGCTCGGCAGCGTGCTGGGCCCGCTGTACGGGATTTTCATCGTGTACTTGTTCCACGACTGGCGCTACGTGTTCTGGATCAACGTCCCGCTGACCCTGGTCGCGATGGCGATGATCCAGTTCAGCCTGCCGTCGCACGAAAAGGTCGAGAACCCTGAGAAGGTCGACCTGGTCGGCGGTGTACTGCTCGCGGTCGCCCTCGGCCTGGCGGTGATCGGCCTGTACAACCCGCAACCCGACGGCAAACAGATCCTGCCGAGCTACGGGCTCCCGCTGGTCATCGGGGCGGTCGTGGTGGCGGTGCTGTTCCTGCTCTGGGAACGGTTCTCCCGCACCCGGCTGATCGAGCCGGCGGGCGTGCACTTCCGCCCGTTCCTGGCCGCGCTGGGCGCATCGCTGGCCGCGGGCGCGGCGCTGATGGTGACCCTGGTCGACGTGGAGCTGTTCGGCCAGGGCGTCCTGCAGATGGACCAGACGCAGGCCGCCGGGTTGCTGCTGTGGTTTTTGATCGCGCTGCCGGTCGGCGCGGTGCTGGGCGGCTGGATCGCCACCCGCGTGGGCGACCGGGTGATGACCTTCATCGGGCTGCTGATCGCGGCCTACGGCTACTGGCTGATTCACTACTGGCGCCAGGACGTGTTGAGCCAGAAGCACGACATCTTCGGGGTGTTCAGCGTCCCCGTGCTGCATGCCGACCTGCTGGTGGCCGGCGTGGGCCTCGGCCTGGTGATCGGGCCGCTGACCTCCGCCGCCCTCCGGGTTGTTCCGTCCGCCCAGCACGGCATCGCCTCGGCGGCGGTGGTGGTGGCCCGGATGACGGGCATGCTCATCGGCGTGGCCGCGCTCAGTGCGTGGGGCCTCTACCGGTTCAACCAGATCGTCGCCGGGTTGACGGCCGCGATACCCCCCAACGCCTCCCTGCTGGAGCGGATCGCCGCGCAGGGGACGATGTACCTCAAAGCGTTCGCCATGATGTACGGCGACATCTTCAGCGCGACCGTGGTCATCTGCATCGCGGGTGCGCTACTGGGCCTGCTGATCGGTGGCCGCAAGGAACACGCCGAGGAGCCGGAAGTCCCTGAGCCGCAAACGATCTCATTGGGCGAGCGCTAAGCGCTCCTAGTCGCCGCGCGGCACCAGGCTGAGCAGCAGGTCCGGCCCCACCCGGTCGACTCCGTCGAATTGCCAGCGCAACGCCCGCGCGATGGTGGGCACCCCGACGTCGTTGACCGCGGAGACCGGGCCGCCGAGCAGCATCGGCGCGACGTACACCAGGATGCGGTTGACCGCCCCGGCCCGCAGAAACGAGCCGGCGAGGGTGGGGCCGCCCTCCAGCAGGACGTCGGTGCGATCCGACAGCGCCTTGACCACCTCCATGGGATCGTGCGTGCGGATCACCATGGTCCGCGAATCGTCGTTGAGAACCTTTGCCTCTGGCGGTATCTCGCGCATGCCCACCACCACTCGCAGCGGCTGCCGGTCGGCCAGCGAGCCGTCGGGCAACCGCGCGGTCAGCGCCGGATCGTCGGCCAGCACGGTGCCGGTGCCCACCACGATCGCGTCCGCGGCCGCGCGGCGGCGATGCAGATCCAACCGCGAAGCCTCGCTGGAAATCCACTGACTGGTGCCATCGGCGGCCGCGCTGCGGCCATCGACGCTGCTGGCGTACTTCCACGTCAGGTGCGGCAGCCCGGCCCGCCGCTTGTGCAACCACTCCCGCAGCGGTCCGCCGGCCACTTCGTCGGCCAGTACCCCGGACGTCACCCGCACGCCCGCTTCCGTCAGCCTGGCCGCACCGCCGGCGGCGACCGGATTCGGGTCGGCCACCCCGTACACCACGGCCCCCACCTTGGCTTCCAGCAGGGCGTTCACGCACGGTGGGGTCTTGCCGTGGTGGTTGCAGGGCTCCAGGGTGACCACCGCGGTCCCGCCGGCCGCCAGCTCGCCGGCCCGCCGCAACGCCAACACCTCGGCGTGGTCGCCACCGGCGGGTTCGGTGCCGCCGACTCCGACGACCACGCCGTCGGCGTCCAGGATGACGGCGCCCACCGGCGGATTCGGATAGGTGGCGCCCTTGACGTGGTTGGACTGCTCGATCGCCAGGCGCATGGCGGCATCGAGGCCGTCGGCGGGTTGATTCATCGGCGCAGGTGCGGCGACGCGGCGGCGGCCTGCCTCCGCAGCGCCGCTATGGCGGCCTCCGGGTCCTCCGCGCCGTAGACGGCCGACCCGGCGACGAAGCAGTCGACGCCGGCCTCGGCGGCCTGCTCGATGGTGTCGTCGTTGATGCCGCCATCGATTTCGACCAGGATCGTCAGCTCCCCCGCGTCGATCAGCTTGCGCGCGGTGCGGACCTTGCTCAGCACCTCGGGAATGAAGCTCTGGCCGCCGAAGCCGGGCTCGACCGACATGATCAGCAACGTGTCGAACTGCGGCAAGATTTCTAGGTACGGCTCCAGCGGGGTTCCCGGCTTGACGCTGATGCCCGCCTTGGCGCCGGCCGCGCGGATGTCGCGCGCCACCGCGACCGGGTGGTCGGTGGCCTCGGCGTGGAAGGTGACGTTGTAGGCGCCCGCCTCGGCGTAGCCGGGCGCCCAACGGTCGGGG
>NZ_LZKH01000035.1:0-2310 GCF_001672745.1 Mycobacterium sp. E1386 | reverse complement strand
GGTGGGTGTCGATCGCCGCCGCGGCCTCGTCGAAGGCGTGGGCGAAGGCCGGAAAGCGTTGATGCAGTTGGCGGCCCATGCCCGGCCATTGCGAGCCTTGGCCGGGAAACACGAAGGCCGTCTGGCCCGCCGGCCCGGCCCGGCCCACCACCACACCGGGGGCCGGCCCTCCGGCCGCCAGTCCGGCCAGGCCGCGCGTCAGCACGTCGCGATCTGAGCCCACCAGCACCGCCCGATGCTCGAACACCGAGCGCGTGGTCGCCAACGACCAGCCCACGTCCGCCGCGGTCACGCCCGAGTGGGCCACCCGCTCCGCCAGCCGCCGCGCCTGGTTGGCCAGGGCCTGCTCCGAGCGGGCCGACAGCACCCACGCCACTGACCCGTCACACTTATCCGCGTGCGGATCCTGTTGCGCGGGAGCCTGTTCCACGATGACATGCGCGTTGGTGCCGCCCATGCCGAACGACGACACCCCGGCCCGGCGCGGACGGCCCGCCGCCGGCCAGCGCAGCGCGTCGACGTTGACCCGCAGGTATTCGAGGTCGGGATTTCCGTCGGCGTAGTTGAGGCTCGGCGGAAGCACCGAATGCCGCACTGCCAGCACGGTCTTGAGCAGGCCGGCAATTCCCGCGGCGCCCCCGGCGTGGCCGATGTTGGTCTTCACCGACCCCACCCGCAGCGGATGCTCGCGCGCACCGAACACCTCGCCCAGCGCCCGTGCCTCGACCGCGTCGCCGACCTTCGTGCCGGTGCCGTGCGCCTCCACGTAGTCGATGTCGCCGCTGCCCAGGCCGGCGGCGGCAAGCGCCCGCCGGATCACGTCGGCCTCACCGGAAACCGACGGCACCGTCTGGCCGGCGGCCGTGTGCCCGGAATTACCCGCCGCGCTGCCCCGGATGACCGCATGAATGCGGTCACCGTCCCGCATGGCCGCCGGCAGCGGCTTGAGCAGCACCAGTCCCCCACCCTCGCCGCGGACGTAGCCGTCCGCGCGCCGATCGAACGCGTAGGTGTGACCCGACGTCGACAGCGCGCCGAATTCGCGTTCCAGCATTGCCGTTTCGTCGGCCAGGTTCAGGTGAACCCCGCCGGCGATCGCCAGCGCCGACTCGCCCGCGCGCAGGCTTTCGCAGGCCAGGTGCACGGCAACCAACGACGACGATTGACCGGAGTCGACGGTCATGCTGGGACCCTGCAACCCGAAGGCGTACGAGACCCGGTTGGCGATCATCCCGCGGCTGATGCCGGCGAACGAATGGTGGTCGAGGTGGTCGGCGATGTCGCGCAGGGTGAGGACGGCGTAATCGTCGGCCATCGCCCCGAAGTACACCGAAATCGCCGTTCCGCGAACGGTTTCGGGAACCACGAAAGCGTCTTCGAAGGCTTCCCAAGCCAGTTCGAGCGCCAATCGTTGCCGGGGGTCCATCGCGGACGCCTCCCGCGGCGAGAGGCTGAAGAAGTCGGCGTCGAACTCCGCGACGTCCCCGGGCAGTTGCGTCGCCTCGCGGCCGTCGCGGATGAGATCCCAGAACTCGCGGGGGCTTGCCGCGCCGGGGAATCGGCACGCGAGACCGATGACCGCGACGTCGGTCATGTTAGGGGCCCATCTCTTCGTCGAGGATGGCGAAGAGCTGACTTTCGGTGGCGGTGGCGATGTCGTCGTCGAACGGGTCGTCGGAGTACTCCGGGTAGGGCACTTCCGCCGGCCCGGTGAGGGTGTTCAGCAGGCCTTCCAGCCGGGTGACGAGCTTTGCTTTGTCGTCGGGGCTCCAGTCGGACCGGCCGAGCAGTGCCTGCAACTCGCGGGTCACGTCGTTGAAGCGGGCCATGCGGTCGGGCGGCTCACCGCTTGCCCCGGTGCTCAGCTGGCCGTCGAGATGCTCGGCCAAGGCCGCCGGGGTGGGGTGATCGAAAATCAGCGTGGGCGAAAGGGCCAGTCCGGTCGCGATTTTGAGCCTGTTGCGCAGCTCCACCGCGGTCAGCGAGTCGAAGCCGAGGTCTCCGAAGGCCTGCTCCCCGTCGACGTCCGCGGTGCTGTGGCCCAACACCGTGGCGGCGTTGCCGCAGACCAGCTCCACCAGCTCGCGCCTCCGCTGCTCGGGGGCCAGGCCGTCCAGCCGCGCGCGCAGGCCCGTCAGCGACACCATGTCGGTCGGGTCGAGAACCCGCCGCGCCGGCCGGGTGGCCAGCTGGCTCAGCAGCGGCGGCAGCGCGGCGCCGGCGTGCGCCAGCGCGGCGGTGTCGAGGCGGGTGGCCACGACCACCGGCGGCTCGGCCAGCAGCGCGGCGTCGAGCAGGTCGAGCGCCTGG
>NZ_LZKH01000034.1:0-3580 GCF_001672745.1 Mycobacterium sp. E1386 | reverse complement strand
CCGGCTCACCGGTGGAAACCCGTTCTACGTGACCGAGGTGCTGGCCGCCGGCTCGGACGTCTTCGCCGTCGATGCGTTGCCGCGCACCGTGTTCGAAGCGGTGTGGGGCAGGCTTGCGCGAATCTCCGACGCCGGGCGCGAAACGGCCCACGCCGCCGCGGTGTGCGGCGCCCGTCCCCGGATTGCGCTCGTGCAGAAGGTGTGCCCCGCCGCGGCCGACGGGCTTGCCGAGTGCGTCAGCGCCGGCATTCTCGTCGCCGACAGCGACACCGTGGGCTTTCGTCACGAGCTGGCGCGCCGCGCCGTGCTCGACATCATTCCCGACTATCAGCGCCGCGAGTTGCACGAGCGCGTGCTCACCTCGTTGTCCGATCACCCCCCGGCCCCGGAGATGCTGGGAGCGTTGGCGTTTCACGCGGACCAGGCGGGGGTGGCGCGCGCGGTCATCACCTATGGTCCAGCCGCCGCCCGTCGAGCGTTGGCTTTGGGAGCTCACCGTGAAGCGGCCGACCTGTATGCGATGGCATTGCGTTACGCCGAAACCGTCGCCGACGCGGAGAAAGTCGTATGGCTCGAGCAACACGCCATCGCCAGCTACTACACAGGCGTCACCGACGCTGCCGCGCAATCGTTTCGCGAGGCGATCGCGCTGCGGCGCGCCATGGGCGACGCCCTGGCAGAAGGGGACGACCTGCAGTGGCTGTCCTTCATGCTGTGGCCGCTGGGACGCCGGACGGAAGCGATCGAGGCCGGGCGCGATTCGCTGCGGCTGCTCGAAACCGTAGGTCCCTGTTCACAACTGGCGTGGTCGCTGGTGAACATGGCTCAGCTTGCCGCCGTCTGCTACGAGGCGGGAGGTGAAGACTATGCGTCCCGGGCCATCGCGTTGGGCACCCAGCTGTCAGATCCCGCGGCGGTGGTCAGGGCCCGGATATTCCAGGCGCTGGCCGGCGTGGTGCGCGCCGAGGGGGGATGGGAGGAGCTCGAGGCGGTATGGCGGGAGAGCATGGCGACCGACGGGATGGCCGAAAACGCCGGCCTCGCCGGGGCGCTGCTGTCCTGGACCGCCGCGCTGCACCACGACCTCGAGCGCGCCGACGCCTACACCCCGGAATCCGCGGAGTTCTGCGCGGACCACGATATCCACGTCTATCACCCGTTTCCGGTCGGAGCGGCCGCGCTTGTCCGGATGCACCGCGGCGACTGGGACGACGCCCTGGCCTGCGCCGAGGACCTGTTAAGCTGGCCGGCGCTGAACTCCACCGCGCGAATCCTCCCGCTGATCACCGTCGCGTTGATCCACGCGCGACGGGGCGAGCAATCGGTTGCGGACCTGCTCGACGACGCGCTGGGCGACCCCGACCCGCGGGACCTCTTCCGTCTTGGTGCCGTGTGGGCGGCCCACGCCGAAGCGGCGTGGCTGTCCGGTGACGACGATGCGGCGCGCGTGCACGCCGAGACCGGTCTCGCCGCGGCCGCGGCCGGCCGGCCGGATCCTTGGCTGGTGGGTCGCCTGCGCCGGTGGGCCCTGTTGTCCGGTGGCCGGGTCGACGGCGCCCCGGGAGGCGACGGCCATACGCCCTACGACCTTGAAACCAGCGGGGATTGGCGGGTCGCCGCTGCCGAATGGGCCCGGCGCGGCTGCCCGTACGACGCGGCCGTCGCGCAATTGGGCGGAGACATCGCCGCCGTGGAGGACGCGCGCGATGCGTTTCGCCGGTTGGGGGCGCGCGCCGCGGCGCGCCGCGCCGCGCAGCGACTTGCGGCGCTGACCGGGCGTGTCCCTGACAGCCGCCGGAAGAAGACGATCGCCGACCCGGACGGCCTCACCGAGCGCGAGCGGGAGGTGCTCGAATTGCTCGCCGACGGCCACAGCGACGCCGACATCGCCGCCGTCCTCTTCATAAGTCCGAAGACCGCCAACCGCCACGTCGGTTCGATCCTCGCCAAGCTCGGCGTCCGCAACCGCACCCAAGCCGCCGCGGCTTACGCCAAGTCACGGGCCTCGATCACGACGCCCTGAACCGGCACCGGTGCGGGCCCAAAAATGGGGTGAACACCTCATGCGCCGCGACCGTCCGGTTGAGCACACTGGGCAGATGACCGATCGAAGGCCCCGGCTCTCCCCGTTTCACCTGCCGGGAATCACTCTCCCGGCTCGGATTTGGGTTGGGATCGGTAGCCGATCCTACGGTTAACCGTCTGAGTCGCCCGGAAATCGGGCCCCGCGAACGAACGAAAGGAAGAGTCCATGACCAGCACCCTCAAGCGCGCCATCGTGATAGCACTGTTGTCGAGCAGCGCCGCGGCGTCAGGCCTTGGCCTGGCCACGGGCACTGCCGCGGCCGATGCGTTCGGCAATCACCAATGGTGCCCCGGCCAGAGCCTGCCGCGCTCCGATGTGCCGATCAATTGGGACATGGGCGTCTGCCATGACTACCACTACGTGGGAGCCTGGACGGTCGTCGAGGGCATCCGGCCCAACCCGTGCCCCCCGATCGCCTTCATGTGCCCCTGACGGCCGCTAGACCTTGGCGATGCTCACCCGGACGCCGTCGCCGATGTCCGCGCCGTCGGCCGGGTCGCCGAATTCGAAGCTGGTGGCGAGGATCTCACCGGCGATCAGGTCGCGGTGCGTGCGCGCCCAGTCCGCCCGCTCGCCCGGCACCGACATCACCACGGAAATCCGGTCGGACACGTCCAGGCCCGTCGACTTGCGCAGCTCCTGCAGCTCGCGGATGCGGTCCTTGGCCCAACCCTCGGCCTCCAGCTCCGGGGTGACGGTGCCGTCCAGCACCACCAACCCCGCCCCGTCGGGCAGCGCCGCGGTGAACTCGGGGTCGGCGGCGACCAGCCGCGAGCTGTACTCCTCGGGTTGCAGCACCGCGGGCCCCGCGCTCAGCGTGCCGTCGGGGTTGACGACGCCCTCCCCCGCCTTCACCGCCTTGATGGCGGCCTGCACGTCCTTGCCCAGCCGCGGACCGGCCACCCGGGCATTGACGGTGAGCTCGAACCGCCCGTAGGTGTCGATGGCGTCGGTCAGCTCGACGCTCTTGACGTTGAGCTCGTCGGCGATCAGGTCGGTGAACGGCGCCAGCCGCTGCGGATCATTCACCGCCACAATCAATTTCGGCAGCGGCAGGCGCACTCGCAGCTTCTTGGCCTTGCGCAGGGACGACGCGGCCGAGCACACTTCGCGGACCTGGTCCATCGCGGCGACCAGGTCGGGGTTTGCGGGCACCACCCCTTCTTCCGGCCAGTCGGTCAGGTGCACCGAGCGCCCGCCGCTGAGGCCACGCCAGATGATCTCGGTGACCGACGGAAGCAGCGGCGCGGCCAGCCTGGCCGTCACCTCGAGCACGGTGTGCAGGGTGTCGATGGCGTCGGCGTCTTCCTCCCAGAACCGCGAACGCGACCGGCGCACATACCAATTCGTCAACGCTTCGGTGAACTGGCGCAGCTGCTCGCAGGCCCGGGAGATGTCGCAGGTGTCCATTTCCCGGGTGAGGTTGTCGCGCAGTTCGGCGAGCTTGGCCAGGATGTAGCGGTCCAGCACCTGCCGCGAGTCGGTGCGCCAGGT
>NZ_LZKH01000033.1:0-80066 GCF_001672745.1 Mycobacterium sp. E1386 | reverse complement strand
CGTCACCGTTGTGGTCGGCGCGGTGGTCGTAGTCGTCGCTGCCGGACTATGCGCGGGCGAACCGGCCACCAGCTTGACCACCGCAAAGGCCACGAGCGCAAGCACGATCACCCCGATCGCGCCGGCCGCCACCAGCGCCGCGGGGCGGCGGTACCACGGAGTGGGCGGCTCGGGCTGGGGCGCCGGCTCGTCGTAATACCCGCCGCCGAGCTCCGACACCCCCACCACAACGGAAGCGCCGAGCACCGTTACGGTCTCGCCGAGCACCGACACCAGCACCGTCACGCAAACACAAACCGTGACCGTGCCGCCCCGTCGCGGCCCGTTCGGGGGCCCGTTCGGCGGACGCTAGCGGTCGGGAGGCGTCACAGTTTGGCGCCCAGCCCGGCGACCATGTTGATGGTGACCGCAAGGATCACCGCGCCGAAAAGGTACGACAGCAGCGCATGGCGTAAAACGGTTGCGCGCAGCCGAGAGTTGTTGATCTCCGTGTCGGAGACCTGAAAGGTCATACCGACGGTGAACGCCACATATGCGAAGTCCAGGTATCGCGGCGGATGTGGGTCGTGGAAATCGATGCCCCCGGCCTCGTCGGAGTAGTAGAGGCGCGCGTAGTGCGCGGTGAAAAGCGTATGCACGGCAAACCAGGACGCCACCACGGCCAGAATGCCCACGCCCGCTGCTGCGAGGGCTTGGGCGCCCGAATGTGTGCCCGCCGCGACTACGTATCCGACCCCGCCGAGGCTGCCCAGGCTCGCTGAGACGATGACCACGTCGGCGAGCAACCGGGTGGCGTCCTCGCGTGTCGCGTGCCGAGCGGTGCGTTGGGCGTCCATCGGTCCGATGATCAGCCAGCTCCACGCCACGTACACCGCTGCGGCCACCACCCAGCCGAGCAGGGCGAACCTCCAACCGAGCGCATCAGCGATGGCGACCGCAGCCGCGGTTCCGGCTATCAAGGCAACAAAGAGCCGCACCGCGACCGTGTCACGGAGAAGGCGCACATAGGAGGTCACAGCATCGACTTAAGCAGATGCCGCCGCTTGCGACCGGTCGAACGAGGTCCCCAACCGCGGTCGACCGAGGTCTCCGGGAGCGCGGGGAGGGATTCGAGCCCTCGACCCTCTGTTGGTGATCGCCGACCGCTCAACGTATTTCGGCGGGGTTTTCATAGCGCGCGATTTGCCTAATGCCCGCGCCTCGAGGCGCTCATACTGGTCACCGTGAAGCGCCTAACCCGTAAATCCCGTGTCGGATTCCACGGGATAGTTGCGGCTGCCGTTGTTTTCGCGAGTGCCGTCGGCTGCGCGAGTGAGCACAATCGTGGTGCGTCCACACCAGGACCGACACCGGCGTCCGTCACGCATTCAAACCTTCCGTACGACAACACTCCAGACGTTGCCCCCGCGCAGGAGCAGAGTTTTGTCAATGCCACCAACGGGTTCGGGCTGGATCTGTTCCGGCGCATGTCGGCGGCCAGTGAAAAGAACCTGGTCTTCTCTCCACTGAGCCTCAGCGTTGCGTTGTCGATGGTCTATGCCGGCGCCGCCGGTGACACCGCTACCGAAATGAAAGCCGCTTTGCGCGATCCGTTCGGCACTGACACCTACCACCGTGCCATGAATCAACTGCTGCGCGAACTGCGCTCACGCAATCGCGCCGCGATCTCCGCCGACGATCCGAGGAGTATCGAGCTGGCGATGGTCGACGCGGTCTGGCTGCAGCGCGGCATTTCAGTTCGCGCGCCGTTCCTCGACATCCTCGCCACCCAATACGACGCGGGCGTGCATCTCGCCGACTTCAAGGGCAACCCCGACGGCCAACGAGTCGCCCTCAACAACTTCGCCAGCGACGCGACCAAAGGGCAGATCAGAGACCTGATCCCGCCGGGCGTGATCGACGAGTCCACGCGTGCGGTGTTGCTGAACGCGGCCTACCTGAAGGCGAGCTGGGATAGGCCATTTCCGACAGAACTTACGGCCGACGGCAGCTTCCGCCTCACGCCTCAGGCAACGGTCACCGTGCCGATGATGCACAAGGCGAGTTCGCTGCGCCACGCGGCTGGGTCGAATTTCCAGGCGGTGGAACTTCCTTACGTGGGCGACGACCTCAAAATGCTGGTCGTGGTGCCGACCGAGGGACAGCTGCAGGCGGTCCGCAACAGCATCGACGACGCTTGGTTCCGCAACTTGTCCTTCGTGCAGGGGCCGGTCAGCCTCACTTTGCCCAAGTTTCGCATCAGCTGGGGACCCGAGGAATTCAAGGAAACCTTGGCGGCGGTGGGGATGCCCCGCGTATTCGACCAGAATCGCGCGGACTTCTCCAACATCACCACCGACGAGAAGCTGTACATCCCACGGGTGCTGCAGAAGGCCTTCGTCGGGATCGACGAGTTCGGTACGGAAGCCGCAGCCGTTTCGACGGTCATCGGTGGCGGGTTTGGTCCGGTCGAAGAAGTGACGGCCGATCACCCATTCCTGTTCGCCATTGTCGACAAGACCGGCGCCGTGGTCTTCGCGGGGCAGGTGATGGATCCGCGCTGAAGCACGGCGCTAGTCCGCAATCATGTTGGCGGGAAGGGGTTTACCCGGCGGCGTTGCAAGGCCGGAAGCTCCCCGCCGACGCGGTGCGGGGACCGCGGCGACAACCGGGGCGACAGGATTTGGCCGAGCCGTGCGGCGACCCAGCCGGGTTCCGTCAGACCTGAAGGCGCAACAGCGTTGGACCGCTTACATCAAGGTGCAAGTGGTGACGCCTGCAGTTGTGGTGCAACCGCAACCCGACATCAGCAATGCGCTGGAGGCGATCATCAGGGCGGCGAGGGTTCTGGTGACACGGGACATGGCACTCAACTCCGATGGTGTGTGCGGAACTGAATTAATCGCCCGAGGCCCTTAACATACGCCCGCCGGCGACAGCGTGGGGCGATTCCGCAGATTGTCGATCGCGCCCATCGAGCGAGATCGACAACGTCCTACCGAGTGAGCGCGCCCGAAGGGATTCGAACCCCTAACCTTCTGATCCGTAGTCAGATGCTCTATCCGTTGAGCTACGGGCGCCCGTGTTCAGTTGTCTTGCGTCGCGTTCCTCGAAAAGACCCAGCGGAGGCGAGAGGATTTGAACCTCCGGTCCCCTTTGAGGGGGACAACTCATTAGCAGTGAGCCCCATTCGGCCGCTCTGGCACGCCTCCCTTGGACTGTTTGAGGGTACCCGACCCCTTTCCGGTCTCGCGGAACCGGCCATAGCGTACACATCCGCGACATAAACTGTCGAAGTGACCGCTCGCCTGCGTCCCGAACTGGCCGGACTGCCAGTCTATGTGCCCGGCAAGAACGTGCCGGGCTCGATCAAGCTAGCCAGCAACGAGACCGTGTACGGCCCGCTGCCCAGCGTGCGGGCGGCGATCGAGCGCGCCGTCGCCGTCGTCAACCGCTATCCGGACAACGCCAGCGTGGACCTCAAGGCGGCATTGGCCATGCACCTCGGCTCCAACGTCGCCCCGGAGCACATCGCGGTCGGCAGCGGTTCGGTCACCTTGTGCCAACAGTTGGTGCAGATCACCGCATCCGCCGGCGACGAGGTGATGATGGGCTGGCGCAGCTTCGAGTGCTACCTGCCCATCGTCCAGGTTTCCGGCGCGACCGCGGTCAAAGTGCCGCTGACCGACCACACGCACGACCTCGACGCGATGCTCGCCGCGATCACCGACCGCACCCGGCTGATCTTCGTCTGCAACCCGAACAATCCGACGTCCACGGTGGTCGACCCGGACGCCCTGGCCCGGTTCATCGAGGCCGTGCCGCCGCAGATCCTGATCGCCATCGACGAGGCCTACGTCGAATACATCCGCGACGGCATGCTGCCCAACAGCCTGGAGCTCGCACTATCCCGCAGCAACGTCGTTGTGCTGCGGACCTTTTCCAAGGCGTACGGCCTGGCGGGCTTGCGTGTCGGTTATGCGATCGGCCACCCCGACCTCATCACCGCGCTGGACAAGGTGGTCATGCCCTTCGCCGTGACGAACGTCGCCCAGGCGGCCGCCATCGCGTCGCTGGAGGCCTCCCACGAGCTGGCGGCCCGCACCGACGCTCTGGTGGCCGAGCGCACCCGGGTCAGCGCGGGGTTGCGCGACGCCGGGTTCACCCTGCCGCCCTCGCAGGCCAACTTCGTCTGGTTGCCGCTGGGTGCCCGCACCGCGGACTTCACCGAGCAGGCCGCCGACGCTCGGCTGGTGGTACGGCCGTTCGCGGGCGAGGGGGTGCGCATCACCATCGGTGCGGTGGAGGAGAATGACGCTTTGTTGCACTTCGCCCGCGACTGGATTTCCCGCACCGAAGCTTAAGGAGCACTCCATTGGACTTGGCGCGCAAGCAGTTCACCGAGTTCAAGGAGCGCGAGGGCGAGATCCCCGACACCGAGCTCGACGACTTCTGGGCCGGCCTCGAGCCCGCGACGATCGAGGGGATGCTGGGTGAGTGGAAGGGCGGCGAGTTCCGCACCGGCCACCGGATGAGCGGCCAGCTGGAGAAGGCGGGCTGGTTCGGCAAGACCTTCTCCTCGGCCCGCGACGTGCAGCCGCTGGTCTGCCTCGACGCCGACGGCAACAAGTTCTCTAACAAGGAGATGGGCAAGGGCGAGGCCAGCCTGTGGCTCGAAGAGTTCCGCGGGGAGGTCACCGCGACGATGGTCTACGACGGCCAGCCGGTGCACGACCACTTCAAGAAGATCGACGACGACACCGTGATGGGCATCATGAACGGCAAGGGCGTCCGGGATAACGGCCGGTACTACTACTTCTACCTCGAACGGGTGTAGCGGCTGAGCCTTCGAATGTGCGGCTGGACGCACATTCGCCGACCAGTGTGCGGCTGGACGCACATTCGGCCAAGCGACGAGCGTTACCGCGCGGGGTTGCGGCCGGTGAACGCGACCAATTGCTCGAGCGCGCCGGCATCTTCGGGCACGTCCACCGGGTCGTCGAACCCCGCGCCGCCGCGGAACTCCGGCCTGATGACCTTGCGCGCCAGCCCCAACACGTACTCGGACAGCGGCTCGGGCGCGTTGATCTCGTGTCCCACGGCTGCTGCGAAATCCCAAGCGTGGACCAGGAATTCGATCGACAGGACGGCGCACGCACTCTTCGCGGGCATCTCGGCCTTGCCGAACGGCACCGACCCGTCCAGGCCGTGGCGGTGCCAGGCGTCCAGCGCGGGCCGGGCCGCCGCTACCACCTGGCGTTCCACCGAATCGGCTTCGTCGCGCTCCGGAACCTCCGCGCCGACCATGCCACCCAGGGCGGTGATCGAGTTCAGCAGGTGATCGGTCAGCTGTGCCACGTCGAACTCCGCACACGGGGTCTGCCGCGACAGGTCGTCGGCGGCGATGGTGTGCAGCACCCGCTGCAACACCCCGAGCGTGTCCTCAGCGCTGTGCAGTTCGTCGGTGGGCGGCGAATGGGGGCCGGGCCGCAAATCAGGAGCCATGTTTGCAACGCTACGGTCTCGATATGGCGCAAGCATACGAATCCGTCACGGTGGAAACGAAAGATCACGTCGCCCAGGTGACGCTGATCGGCCCGGGCAAGGGCAACGCGATGGGCCCGGCGTTCTGGTCGGAGATGCCGGAGCTGTTCGCGGCGCTGGACGCCGACCCCGAAGTGCGGGCCATCGTCATCACCGGCTCCGGGAGGAACTTCAGTTACGGCCTGGACGTGCCCGCGATGGGCGGCTCGTTCACCCCGCTGCTGTCCGGGGACGCGCTGGCCGGCCCGCGGGCGGTCTTCCACGCCGAGGTCAAGCGCATGCAGGGCGCGATCACCGCGGTCGCGGATTGCCGCACCCCGACCATCGCCTCGGTGCATGGCTGGTGCATCGGCGGCGGGGTCGACCTGATCTCCGCGGTCGACATCCGCTACGCCAGCTCCGACGCCAAATTCTCGGTGCGCGAGGTCAAGCTGGCGATCGTCGCCGACGTCGGCAGCCTGGCCCGCCTCCCGTACATCCTGAGCGACGGGCACCTGCGCGAACTCGCGCTGACCGGTAAGGACATCGACGCGGCCCGGGCCGAGACGATCGGCCTGGTCAACGACGTGTACGACGACCCAGAGGCGACCCTGGCCGCCGCGCATGCCACCGCGGCCGAGATCGCCGCCAACCCGCCGCTGGCCGTGCACGGCATCAAGGACGTCCTCGACCAGCAGCGCGTCGCCGCGGTGTCGGAGAGCCTGCGCTACGTGGCCGCTTGGAACGCCGCCTTCCTGCCGTCGAAGGACCTGACCGAGGGCATCGCGGCGACATTCGAGAAGCGCCCGCCGCGGTTCACCGGGGAGTGATCCGGCGCCACGTACCCTCGCTGAGGTGACATCAGACGGCAAGATCCGCGTCCCGGGCGACCTGGACGCCGTGACGACGATCGGCGACGAAGACCACTCGGAAATCGACAGCGCCGCGGTCGAGCGGATCTGGGGCGCCGCGCGGCACTGGTACCAGGGCGGCTTCCACCCCGCCATCCAGCTGTGCATCCGCCGGCACGGGCGCGTCGTGCTCAACCGCGCGATCGGCCACGGCTGGGGCAACGCGCCGAGCGACCCGCCCGACGCCGAGAAGATCCCCGTCACGCCGGACACTCCGTTCTGCGTGTACTCGGCGGCCAAGGGAATGGCGGCCACGGTGGTGCACATGCTCGTCGAGCGTGGCGTCTTCTCGCTCGACGACCGCGTCTGCGACTACATCCCCACCTTCACCAGTCACGGCAAGCATCGGATCACCATCCGGCACGTCATGACCCACAGCGCCGGGCTTCCCTTCCCGACCGGGCCCAAACCCGACGTCAAGCGCGCGGACGACCACGAGTATGCGCAACAAAAGCTGGGTGAGCTGCGCCCCCTCTACCGGCCGGGACTGGTGCACATCTACCACGCGCTGACCTGGGGTCCGCTGGTGCGCGAGATCGTTTACGCGGCCACCGGCAAGGAGATTCGCGAGATCCTCGCCACTGAGATCCTCGACCCGCTCGGTTTCCGGTGGACCAACTTCGGTGTCGCCAAGGAGGACCTGCCCCTGGTGGCGCCGAGCCACGCGACGGGCCGCCCGTTGCCGCCGGTGGTCGCGCAGATCTTCCGCAAGGCGATCGGTGGGACCGTGCACGAGGTGATCCCGATCACCAACACCCCGATGTTTCTCACCACCATCATCCCGTCGTCCAACACGGTGTCGACCGCGCACGAGATGTCACGGTTCGCCGAAATCTGGCGTCGCGGTGGGAATCTCGACGGCGTGCGGGTGATGAGCCCGGAGACGATGTACGGCGCGATCAAGGAATGCCGCCGACTGCGACCGGATTTCGCGGTCGGGTTGCAACCGGCCCGGTGGGGCACCGGATTCATCCTCGGAACGAACCGCTGGGGTCCGTTCGGGCTCAACTCGCCGCATGCGTTCGGCAACCTCGGCCTGGTCAACATCGCGATCTGGGCCGACCCGGCGCGCGGCCTGGCCGCCGGCGTGGTCAGCAGCGGAAAGCCCGGGCGCGACCCGGAAGCCAAGCGGTACACCGCCCTGATGGACACGATCACCGCCGAGATCCCCGCCGGTTGAGGGTCGCCTCCGGTGGGAACACTGCCGCCATGGCTACCTACCGAGTGCTCAACCCGAAGGGCGACGTCGTCGCGACGAAGGACATCGAAAGCGCCGACAAGGCGCACGCGTGGTTCGCCGATGAGGCGGTCGAGGGCAACGAACTGGGCTGGCGCATGGAGGTCGAAGCCGACGGCGAATGGCGGTTCTTCGACAGCAGCGAAGGCGATCGCAGCTACTAGTGTTTGCGGCCCGCCTCGTCGGGCACCCAAAGACATGGACTCTGAACGCTTCCGCAAGCTGCTAGAGGCCCCCGCGCCGTTCGCGTCGGTCTACTTCGACGACTCGCACGACACCCACGACGCCGAAGCTCAGCTCGACCTCAAATGGCGGGCGCTGAAGGAAGACCTGGAACGGCAGGGCGCGCCCGCGGCGGTGACCGAGGAAATCGGCCGTGCCGTGCAGGATTTGCGTCCGCCGATCGGCCGCAGTGGCCGCGGCGTGGTGGCGAGCGCCGAGGGCGTGCTGCTCAACGAACACCTGACCCGGCCCACCGCCGAAGCGGTCGTCCGGGTCTCCGAATTGCCGTTCGTCCTTCCGCTCGTCGAACTCGGCTTCGACTACCCCGACTATCTGCTGGTGGTGGTCGACC
Source organism: Mycobacterium sp. E1386 (assembly GCF_001672745.1). Taxonomy (NCBI): domain Bacteria; kingdom Bacillati; phylum Actinomycetota; class Actinomycetes; order Mycobacteriales; family Mycobacteriaceae; genus Mycobacterium; species Mycobacterium sp. E1386. The sequence continues at coordinate 71,842 of NZ_LZKH01000033.1, read as the reverse complement.
ACACCGGCGCCGACATCACCACCCACGTCAACGGCACGCTGCGAACGGAAACAGTCGACGGCGGAGGCTATCCCGTGCATAAAGCCGCCGGGGCAGAAACTGCCGGATACGGCGACCCGCAACTGCGCACCGACGAAGCCGCCCGCAAGAACGTGCGCGCCGTCGCCGACCGGATCGGACAGCTCGTCGACGACAAGTCCATCGAGCTGGTCTTCATCGTCGGCGAGGTGCGGTCGCGCTCGGACCTGCTGGCCACCCTGCCGGATCGGCTGCACGACAAGGTAATTCAGCTACAAGTGGGCGCGCGGCACAGCGGCCACGACGACGAGGAAGTGCAGCGGGCCATCGAAGCCGCTTTCGTCGAGCGACGGTTGAAGGTGATCGACGCTGCCGCCGGTCGGTTCACCGCCGAGGTGGGCCGGCAGTCCGGGCTCGCCGCCGAGGGGCTCGACGCCGTCTGCTCCGCGCTGCGCCAGGGCGCGGTCGACACGTTGATCGTCGGCGATCTCGGCGACGCCACCGTGGTCGCCGACGAGGCGCTGACGACGATCGCCCCGAATGAGAACGTGCTGTCGGAGCAGGGCGCCGCGCCCGCCAAGACGCTGCGGGCCGACGAGGCGCTGCCCCTGTTCGCGGTTTCCATCGGGGCGTCGCTGGTGCGCACCGACGAGCGGATCGCACCGGCCGACGGTGTCGGTGCGCTGCTTCGCTACGCCCTAACGCTGCACCAGCCCGCCGGCTGACACGCGGTGGCGGAGGGATTTGAACCCCCGGACGGTGTTAGCCGTCTCTCGCTTTCAAGGCGAGTGCATTAGGCCGCTCTGCCACGCCACCACGAGTAAGGGTAACGGGGGTCGGTAGCGTGGCCACCATGCGCGCCATAGTCGCCGAATCCCCCGATCAGCTGTCCTGGCAAGACGTCCCGGACGCGTCCGCCGGGCCCGGCGAGGTGCTGATCAAGGTCACCGCGGCCGGCGTGAACCGCGCCGACCTGCTGCAGGCCGCCGGCAAATACCCGCCGCCACCGGGCGCCAGCGAAATCATCGGCATGGAGGTGTCGGGCGTCGTCGCGGAAACCGGCGACGGCGTCTCGGATTGGCCCGTCGGCCAAGAGGTTTGCGCGCTGCTGGCCGGCGGCGGATACGCCGAGTACGTCGCCGTCCCCGCCGGCCAGGTGATGCCGATTCCCTCTGGAGTCGACCTCGTCGACGCGGCCGGGCTACCGGAAGTGGCCTGCACGGTGTGGTCGAACCTGGTGCTGACCGCCCACCTCGGCAAGGGGCAGCTGCTGCTGGTGCACGGCGGCGCCAGCGGGATCGGGAGCCACGCGATCCAGGTCGCGCGGGCGCTGGGCGTCCGGGTGGCCGTCACGGCCGGCTCGGCGGAGAAGCTGGAGTTCTGCCGCGAGCTGGGCGCCGAGATCACCATCAACTACCGCGACGAGGACTTCGTCGAGCGGCTGCGCGAATGCGGTGGGGCCGACGTGATCCTGGACATCATGGGCGCCGCCTACCTGGACCGCAATATCGACGCCCTGGCGACCGACGGGCAGCTGGTCATCATCGGCATGCAGGGCGGCATCAAGGGCGAGCTCAACATCGCCAAGCTGCTCGGCAAGCGCGCGCGGGTCATCGGCACCACGCTGCGCGCCCGGCCGGTGACCGGCCCGAACAGCAAGACGGAAATCGTGCAGGCGGTGATCGGGTCGGTGTGGCCGATGATCGCCGAGGGCCGCGTCCGGCCGATCATCGGCGCCCGCATGCCCATCCAGCAGGCCGCGGAGGCACATCAACAGCTGAGGTCGAGCAAGGTGACCGGCAAGATCGTGCTGACGGTCTAGCGGCCCCTGAAAGCTCAGCCCAGGGAGGCCAGCGCGCGGACCAACTGGTCCACCTCGGCCGTCGTCGAATAGTGCGCGAGCCCGACGGTGACCGCGCCGCCGATGTCGTTGACGCCCAGCACGTCGAGCGCGCGGGAATTCTCGTTGGTGACGGCCAGGATTCCGTTGTCCGCCAGCCGCTGCACCACCCGTTCGGCGGGCACGCCGTTCAAGGCGAAGCTGACCACGGGGATCCGCACCTCCGGACGGCCGATCACCATGACCAACGGCAACGACCGCAGCGACACCATGAGGTAATCGAAGATCCGGTTCAGGTAGAGGCTGGCCGATTGCATCGACACCGACAGGCGTTCGCGGCGGCTACCGCGGGCGGACTCGTCGAGTGCGGCCAGGTACTCGATGCTGGCGACCACCCCGGCGAGCAGACCGAACTGGTGCGCGCCGATCTCGAGCCGCGCCGCGCCGGTCGCCTTGGGGTCCGTCGAGATGGAGCTGAACGAGTTGAGCAGCGCCGGATCGCGGAACACCACCGCGCCGATCGGCGGACCGCCCCACGCCAGGGCGTTCACCGCCACCACGTCGGCGTCGCTCTCCTTGACGTCGAGCAACCGGTACGGCGCCGCGGCGGAATGATCGACCACGACCAGCCCGCCCACGTCGTGCACCAGCTTGGTCATGGCTCGCAGGTCGGTGACCGTGCCCAGGGTCGCGGACGCGGATGCGACGGCCACCAGCCTGGTCGACTTCCCGATCAGACCCTCCCACTGCCAGGTCGGCAGCTCGCCGGTCTCGATGTCGATCTCGGCCCACTTCACCTTGGCGCCGTAGCGGTGCGCCGCCCGCAGCCACGGGGCGATGTTCGCCTCGTCGTCGAGGCGGCTGACGACCACCTCGTAGCCCAGCCCGGCGCGCGACGACGACGCCTCCGCCAGCGCCGACAACAGGATGGCGCGGTCGGCCCCGAGCACCACGCCCGCGGGGTCGACGTTGAAGAGGTCGGCCACCGCCGCCCGCGCCGCCTCCAGGATGGCCGCGCTGCGCTGCGCGGACGGGTGCGCGCCCGCCGTGGTGGCGCTGGACCTGCGGAAGGCCGTCGAAACGGTGGTCGCGACGGAATCGGGGATGAGCATCCCGGCCGGCGCGTCGAAGTGCACCCACCCGTCACCCAGCGACGGATGCAGTCCGCGCACCCGGGCGACGTCGTAAGCCATGCCAGCCACCTTAGAGCTTGCGCATTTCCGCGAAACTGTGACCGTAGCGGGTGCCATACAGCTTCAAGCCGGCCGGTGGCTTCCCGAGGCAGGACACCCGGCCAGCCATACTAGTCGAGTGGGCCTCTGGTTCGGAACGCTGATCGCATTGTTTTTGCTGATAGCGCCCGGGGCGATCATCGCGCGAATCAGTCAGCTCAGTTGGCCTGTCGCCGTCGCGGTGGGCCCGGCCCTGACCTACGGCGCGATCGCGTTGGCGATCATCCCGTTCGGCGCGGTCGGAATCCCGTGGAACGGCTGGACGGCGCTGGCGACGCTGGCCGGGGTGTGCCTGCTGATGACGGTCCTGCAGTTGCTGGTCGGCCGCTACCGCGACGTCGAGGCGGAGGCCCGCGGGATCGGCCGGTGGCCGGCGGTGACGGTGGCGGCCGGGGTGCTGCTCGGGTCGCTGCTGATCATGTGGGCGGCCTATCGCGGTCTGGGTGCCCACTGGCAGACCATCCCCAGCACCTGGGACGCGGTCTGGCACGCCAACGAGGTGCGGTTCATCCTCGACACCGGGCAGGCGTCGTCGACGCACATGGGCGAGCTGCGCAACGTCGAAACGCACCAGACGCTGTACTACCCGTCGGTGTTCCACGCCCTGACCGCGGTTTTCTGTCAGCTCACCGGGGCGGCGCCCACCACCGGCTACACGGTGAGCTCGGTGGCGGCCTCGGTCTGGCTGTTCCCCACCAGCGCGGCGATGCTGACCTGGCGGCTGATGCGCGGGACCTGGTGTGAATGGCGCACCGCCGCCGCGGCCGCCACCGCCGCCGCGCTGTCGGCGTCGTTCACCGCCCTCCCCTACGTCGAGTTCGGCGTCGCCGCGATGCCCAACCTGGCGGCCTACGGGGTCGCCGTCCCGACGTTCGTGCTGATCGCCTCGACGCTGCGGCACCGCGACCGCATCCCGGTGGCGGTGCTGGCCTTCGTGGGGGTGATGTCGGTCCACCTGACCGGCGGGTTCATCGTCGTGCTGTTCGTGGTGGCCTGGTGGCTGCTGGACGTGCTGTGGCGCCCGGTGCGCGGCCGGGTCGCCGACGCCGTGACGGTCGCCGGCGTGACGACGGCCACCGGGCTGATCCTGTTGCCGCAGTTCATCAGCGTGCGGCAGCAGGAAGACATCATCGCCGGGCACTCGTTCCTGACCCACCTCAGCAAGAAGCGGGGCCTGTTCGACGCCGTCTTCCAGCACTCGCGTCATCTCAACGACTTCCCCTACCAGTACGGGCTCATGTCGCTGGCGATCCTCGGCGGGATCCTCTTCGCCTACAAGAAGATCTGGTGGCCGCTGGCCGTATGGCTGTTGTTGGTGGTGGTGGACGTCGACGCGGGAACACCGCTGGGCGGCCCACTCGGCGCGCTGGCCGGGGCGTTCGGGGAGTTCTTCTACAAGGACCCGCGCCGGATCTCGGCGGCCATCACTCTGCTGCTGCAACCTATGGCCGGCGTCGCGTTGTTCGTCATCGTCACCGGGGTGGTCGCCGGCGCCAAACGAGTCGCCGACCGGTCCCGACCGTCACCCGCGCCGGCGTGGACCGCGGCCACGGCCGTGCTGTTGCTGGCGACGACCGTCTTCACCGCCCGCCACTACTTCTATCGGCACCTGGTCCTGTTCGGCGACAAGTACGACTCGGTGATGATCGACCAACGCGACCTGATGGCGATGGCCTACCTGGCCACGCTTCCGGGCGCGCACACCACCGTGATCGGCAACGCCAACACCGACGGAACCGCCTGGATGTACGCCGTCGCCGACCTGCACCCGCTGTGGACCCACTATGACTACCCGCAGCAAATGGGCCCCGGACCCAACCGCTACATCTTCTGGACCGGAGCCCGCAAGGGCGAGTCCGATCCGCGGGTGGTCGAGGCGATTAAAGCGCTCAATATCCGGTACATCTACACCAGCACGCCGACGGTCCGGGGCTTCGCCGTACCCGACGGACTAGTGTCACTGGATAAATCGAAGTCGTGGGCGCTGATCTACGACAATGGTGGAGCCCGAATCTACGAATGGCGCGGAAGCGGCGCGGCGCCGCACTCTTAGTCCGCAAAGGATGGTGATGGATTGACTACCCGCAACGACGACGATGACATCGAGATCATCGGCGGCGTCGACCCGCGGACCACGGCGGTGGCGGAGGACGACTCCGACGAGCGCTCCCTGACCGATCTGGTTGAGCAGCCCGCCAAGGTGATGCGCATCGGGACGATGATCAAGCAACTCCTTGAGGAGGTGCGTGCCGCACCGCTCGACGAGGCCAGCCGCAACCGCCTGCGCGAGATCCACGCGACCAGCATTCGCGAGCTCGAAGAGGGCCTGGCACCGGAACTGCGCGAAGAGCTCGACCGCCTCACCCTGCCGTTCAACGAGGACTCGGCGCCGTCGGACGCGGAATTGCGCATCGCCCAAGCCCAGCTGGTCGGCTGGCTGGAGGGGCTGTTCCACGGCATCCAGACGGCGCTGTTCGCCCAGCAGATGGCCGCCCGCGCGCAGCTGGAGAACATGCGCCAGGGCGCGCTGCCCCCCGGCGTCGGCAAGCCGGGCGCGTCCGGGCACGGTCAGTACCTGTAAGCGAAGCACGGTGGCGGGTCCTCACATCGAGACGCACAACGCGTGGGTGGAATTCCCCATTTTCGACGCGAAGTCGCGCTCCCTGAAGAAAGCCTTCCTCGGCAAGGCGGGCGGCACGATCGGCCGCAACAGCTCCAACGTCGTCGTCGTCGAGGCGTTGCGTGACATCACCATGTCGCTCGAGCTGGGCGACCGGGTGGGTCTGGTCGGTCACAACGGGGCCGGCAAATCGACTCTGCTGCGCCTGCTTTCGGGCATCTACGAACCAACCCGCGGCTGGGCGACGGTCACCGGCCGGGTCGCACCGGTCTTCGATCTGGGCGTCGGCATGGACCCAGAGATCTCCGGTTACGAGAACATCATCATCCGCGGGCTGTTCCTCGGGCAGACCCGCAAGCAGATGCTGGCCAAGGTCGACGAGATCGCCGAGTTCACCGAGCTGGGTGACTACCTGTCGATGCCGCTGCGGACCTACTCCACCGGGATGCGGGTCCGCCTCGCGATGGGCGTCGTCACCAGCATCGACCCCGAGATACTGCTGCTCGACGAAGGGATCGGCGCGGTCGACGCCGACTTCCTGAAGAAGGCACAGTCGCGGCTGCAGGGCCTGGTCGAGCGGTCCGGAATCCTGGTGTTCGCCAGCCATTCCAACGAGTTCCTGGCCCGGTTGTGCAAGACCGCGATGTGGATCGACCACGGAGTCATTCGCCAGGCCGGTGACATTGAAGACGTGGTGCGCGCCTACGAGGGCGAGGACGCGGCCCGGCACGTGCGCGAAGTACTGGATGAGACCCGCCTGCAGGGCCGCACCGACGAACCGCTGGCGCAGAGCGCATCCGGGGATGAGTGAATCCATCATCGCCGTCGTGGTCACGCACCGGCGCGCCGACGAACTCGCCAAGTCGCTGGACACGCTCAGCGCGCAGACCCGGCTGCCGGATCATCTGATCGTCGTCGACAACGACGGTGGCGCCGACGCCCGCATCCGGGAACTGGTTGCGGCCCAGCCGATCTCGACGACGTACCTGCCCTCCCGCCGAAATCTCGGCGGTGCGGGGGGTTTCGCGCTCGGCATGCTGCACGCGCTGGCGCAGGGCGCCGACTGGGTGTGGCTGGCCGACGACGACGGTCGGCCGCAGGACTCCCGCGTGCTGGCCACGCTGCTGGCCTGCGCCGAAAAGCACGGCCTGGCCGAAGTCTCGCCGATGGTATGCAACTCCGACGACCCGGAACGGCTGGCGTTCCCGTTGCGCCGTGGCCTGGTATGGCGCAGGCGCGCAAGCGAATTGCGCACCGAACCGGGACAGGACCTGTTGCCCGGGATCGCGTCGCTGTTCAACGGCGCGCTGTTCCGGGCGTCCACCCTGGATGCGGTCGGCGTCCCGGACATGCGGCTGTTCATCCGCGGCGACGAGGTGGAGTTGCATCGCAGGCTGGTTCGGTCCGGCCTACCATTCGGCACCTGCCTGGACGCGATCTACTTGCATCCCTGCGGATCCGACGAGTTCCGCCCGATTCTGGGCGGCCGCATGCACACCCAGTACCCCGACAATCCGACGAAGCGGTTCTACACCTATCGCAACCGCGGCTACCTGCTGTCGCAACCGGGCCTGCGCAAGCTGCTGCTCCAGGAGTGGGTTCGGTTCGGCTGGTACTTCCTGATCACCCGCCGCGACCCCAAGGGGCTGTCCGAGTGGATTCGGTTGCGCCGCTTGGGGCGTCGGGAGCAGTTCGGCAAACCGGGAGGCTCCACTTGACATTCATCGACGCCGCCGCGCAGTCGCGGACCTTCACCCGCGCCCGGGGTGACCTGGTGGCCGGCTTCCGTCGGCACGAGTTGTGGCTGCACCTGGGCTGGCAGGACATCAAGCAGCGCTACCGCCGCTCGGTGCTGGGGCCGTTCTGGATCACCATCGCGACCGGCACCACCGCCGTCGCCATGGGTGGCCTGTACTCCAAGCTGTTTCACCTCGAGCTCTCCGTGCACCTGCCGTACGTCACGCTCGGGCTGATCATCTGGAACCTCATCAACGCGGCCATCCTCGAGGGCGCCGACGTCTTCGTCGCCAACGAGGGACTGATCAAGCAGTTGCCGACGCCGCTGTCGGTGCACGTCTATCGGCTGGTGTGGCGGCAGATGATCTTGTTCGCGCACAACATCGTCATCTACGCCGTCATCGCGATCATCTATCCCAAGGCGTGGTCGTGGGCGGACCTGTCGGTGATCCCGGCGCTGGGTCTGATCGTCCTCAATTGCATTTGGGTGTCACTGTGTTTCGGCATCCTGGCGACCCGCTACCGCGACATCGGCCCGCTGCTGTTCTCCGTCGTGCAGTTGCTGTTCTTCATGACCCCGATCATCTGGAACGACGACACGTTGCGGCAGCAGGGCGCCGGGCGCTGGTCGAAGATCGTCGAGCTCAATCCCCTGCTGCACTATCTCGACATCGTTCGCGCCCCCCTGCTGGGCGCCCATCAGGAGCTGCGGCACTGGGCCGTGGTGGGGGTGCTGACGGTCGTCGGCTGGGTGCTGGCGGCGTTCGCGATGCGGCAGTACCGCGCCCGGGTGCCGTACTGGGTCTAGCCCGGCGACGATGCGCCGCGCACGCGGCGTGAGGAGCCGGGCAATCGATATAGCGCTCACATGAGCGGGGGCAGCGGATTCAGCCAGTCCACCGAACCGTCGCCCTGCCCCTTGTATTGCGGGCAGTAGGCGGACACGGAAGCGCCGACGAAGAACCCGGCTTGCCGCGCCGAGAGGTTGGCGTCTTTCATCACCTTCATCGCCAGGACGCTCGATTTCTGGTTTCGGTCGAGCCCGGCGCAGACCGAGCGGGCCATCGAGATCGCGGCGTCGTCGTTCAGCACGATCCCGTTGTCCGCCAGGGCCCCCAGGAACGCGTCGTCGGGTGGATCCGCCGACGCCGGGGCCGCGGAAAGCAGCGCGGCAACGGCAAGCACCGCCGCCACCGCCGTCGACGACCACCGTCCGGGACCAACCTTCACACCTACCAAGATAGGCACCGACCGCGATCGAGGGACGGCTCCAAGAATTCGTTGAGGATCCCGCAAGGCGTGCGCCGGAGGCTGGGACCCATGCGCAACACCCTCTTCGTCGACGGCGACCGCGTCGCCACCGTGCACCGCGCCGACGCGCCACTGGGCCGCACGGCCAGGTTCCACCAGCGCAGGCTGTTCGACAACCTGCCATGCTGCCATCGCTCGTGGGCCAATCAAGGCAAACGCTTCTTCCTGCACGGCTACGAGCGGGCCTTCGACATCGAGTTCGCCTGTGCCGAAACCGAAACCGGCACCGACGCGGTGATCGACGAGGGCACCCTCGACGAGGTCAGGACGGCACTGCGCGACCAGTTCGACCACACCACCCTGATCGCGGTCGACGACCCACAGCGCGATCTGTTCGAGCTGCTGGCCGACCGCGGCGTCATCGACCTACGGATCATGGACGACACCGGGATGGCGGGCACGGCCGCCTGGACGTTCGAAACGGTCGAGGGCATAGTCGGGCTGGCCACCGGCGGCCGGGTCTGGGTGTCCCGGATCAAGGCCCGGGAGAGCCGTAACCACGTCGTCACCCTCACGGCGGGGCCCGTTTAGACGAAACACGACGCCCGCTTTGCCGATGCGAGAGTATGCGTTCGTGAGCGACGCCGCGGCAATCGGCTGTGTTGGGACGTTGACCGTGGCAACCCGCGGGGACCGTGGGGCCGGCGAGGTGCTGGTCACCGTGCGGGGTGCGAAGGAAGCGTTTTTGGCGTGGTCCGACCATCCCCTGCCCAAGGGCGCCGAGGTGCTGGTGGTCGAAGTCAGGGACGCCCGGACGGTGGTGGTCGAGCCCTGGCAGGGCCTCGCCTGACCCAAGACGGCCCGGATCGCCGGGATACAACAGCGAAACCCGAAAAAGGAGTTCCCGATGCTCGGTTACAAGGTGCCCGCCCCCGACGAGGCGATGCTCATCTCCGGTGCCCGAACCAGAAGCAACGCCCCGTTCCGTGTGGTGACCGGTCACGGTGCGTTCATCCTGCCGGTCTTCCGCAAGGCTCGGTTCCTCACGCTGGCCATGTGCGAGGCGGAGGTCGCCGAGAAGTGCGTGACCCAACAGGGCATCACCCTCAACGTCCGGGCGGTGATCGCTTTCAAGGTCGGCAACGACACCGAGAGCATCATCAGCGCGGCACAGCGATTCCTGTCCGAGCAGGACCAGATGTCCGTGCTGACCGGCCGGATCTTCGCCGGTCACCTGCGCTCGATCATCGGCTCGATGACGGTCGAGGAGATCATCCGGGAGCGCCAGAAACTGGCGACCGAAGTCCTCGACGGGTCCAAGGAAGAGATGGCCCGCATCGGGCTGACCGTCGACGCCCTGCAGATCCAGTCCATCGACGACGACGGCCTGGGTTACATCGACGCCATGTCGGCACCGCACAACGCCGCGATCCAGCAGCAGGCGCAGATCGCGCAGGCGCAGGCCAACCAGGCGGCCGCCGAAGCCGAGCAGGAATCCCAGCGCAAGCAGGCCGAATTCGCCCGCCAAACCGCGATCGTCAAGGCGCAGTACAAGGCCGAGGTGGACAAGGCCCAGGCCGAAGCCGCGCAGGCCGGGCCGCTGGCCGAGGCCGAGGCCCAGCGCGAGGTGCTGCAGATGCGCACCGAACTGGCCGAACGCGCGGCCGAGCTGCGCCAGCAGGAACTGGTCGCCGAAGTGGTCAAACCCGCCGAGGCCGAGGCCGAACGCGTGCGCATCCTGGCCGTCGCCGATGCGGAGAAGATGAAGATCCAGGCGGAGGCGGCGGCGTCGCACAACCGGGTCGCGCTGGACAAGGCGCTCATCGACCAGCTGCCCGAGATCGTGGAGAAGGCGGCCCGGGGGCTCGCCAACGCCAACGTGACCGTGCTCAACGGCGCCGAAGGGCTCACCGAGGTGGCCAGCGGCCTGGTCGCCCAGGGCAGGGCGATCTTCGACGCCCTGCGGGGCACCGTCGAGTACTACGACGACGAGGACGGCGCACCGCCGCTCACCACGAACTCCGAATCCGGCTCGACCAGTCGCTGAGTGGGACCCGCCGCTTACTCGATAATGGTGGCGGCCGCCTCGTCGTGGTGCGACACTGGAACGCCACTTGAGCAAACGGGGCGAAAGGTCCATCGACGTGAGCAAAAAGGTCCAATCAGCAGCGGACGCGGCGCGGGCGAACCTGGCCGCTGAGCTGGAGCGGCTGCGGCAGCGGCGGGACCGCCTGGAGGTGGAGGTCCGGAACGACCGCGGCATGGTGGGCGATCACGGCGACGCGGCCGAGGCGATTCAGCGCGCCGAGGAGCTGGTTGGGCTCAGCGACCGGATCAACGAGCTGGACCGGCGCATGCGGACCGGGCCGTCGCAGCCCGACGCGTCGGAAACGCTGCCGGGTGGCACCGAGGTGACCCTTCGGTTCTCCGACGGGGAAGTGGTCACGATGCACGTGATCTCCATCGTCGAAGAGACGCCGGTCGGCCGGGAAGGCGAGACGCTGACGGCGCGCAGCCCCCTGGCCCAGGCCTTGGCCGGACACAAGGCCGGCGACACGGTGACCTACTCGACCCCGCAGGGCGAGGATCAGGTCGAGCTCATATCGGTCAAGCTGCCCCGGTAACGCGTCCCGGGAGGCCCCGCCGGTCCCGTTAAACTCCCCCCAATGGTTGCCCCGCTGCCCGACGCCGCGCCGCCGAGCCCGCAGTTGAGTCTGACGACACAGGTGACGCGGTTCGTCGTCACCGGCGGCCTGGCGGGGATCGTCGACTTCGGCCTGTACCTGGCGCTGTACAAAGCCGTCGGCGTCCAGGTTGACCTGGCCAAGGCCAGCAGCTTCGTCGTGGGCACCATCACCGCCTATCTGATCAACCGCCGGTGGACGTTCCAGGCCGCCCCGAGCACCGCGCGGTTCGTCGCGGTCATGGTTCTCTACGGCATCACCTTCGCCGTGCAGGTCGGCCTGAACCATCTGTGCCTGGCGCTTTTGCACTACCGCGGGTGGGCGATACCCGTCGCGTTCGTGATAGCGCAGGGCACCGCGACGGTGATCAACTTCGTCGTGCAGCGGGCGGTAATCTTCCGCATCCGCTGAGCCGACGCTCGCAAGCGGTACCCTCTGTGACGATGTTGAGCACCGATATTCCCACCACCACTACCCGGCTGACCGGCTTCGGCCGCACCGCGCCGTCGGTGGCCGAGGTGCTCTCGACCCGCGACCCCGAGGTGATCGCGAAGGCCGTCGCCCGGGTGGCCGAATCCGGCGGCCCGCACGGTCGCGGCGTCATCGCGCGCGGGCTGGGCCGGTCCTACGGCGACAACGCGCAAAACGGCGGCGGCCTGGTGATCGACATGACCGGGCTCAACCGCATCCACTCGATCAGCGCCGACACCCGGCTGGTCGACGTCGACGCCGGCGTCAGCCTGGACCAGCTGATGAAGGCGGCGCTCCCGTTCGGGCTGTGGGTCCCGGTGCTGCCGGGCACCCGCCAGGTCACGGTCGGCGGCGCGATCGCCTGCGACATCCACGGCAAGAACCACCACAGCGCGGGCAGCTTCGGCAACCACGTGCGCTCGATGGACCTGCTGATGGCCGACGGCAGCGTCCGCACCCTCACCCCCGACGGGGATGACGCCGAGCTGTTCTGGGTCACCGTCGGCGGCAACGGCCTGACCGGGATCGTGCTGCGCGCGACCATCGAGATGACGCCCACCGAGACGGCCTATTTCGTCGCCGACGGGGTGGCCACCAAAGACCTCGACGAAACGGTCGCCGTGCACCTCGACGGCAGCGAGGCCAACTACACCTACTCGAGCGCCTGGTTCGACCTGATCAGTCCGCCCCCCAAGCTCGGCCGGGCCGCCGTCAGCCGCGGCAGCCTGGCGAAGCTCGACCAACTGCCCAAGAAGCTGGCCAAGGATCCGCTGAAATTCGATGCGCCACAACTGTTGACGGTGCCGAACGTATTTCCCGTCAGCGCGATGAACAAGCTGTCCTTCATGGCGATCGGCGAGGTGTACTACCGGTTGGGCGGTAACTACACCGGCAAGATCATGAACCTGTCGCAGTTCTACCACATGCTCGACCTGGTCAGTGGCTGGAACAACGCTTACGGCCCAATGGGTTTCGCGCAACACCAGTTCCTGGTGCCGCCGGACGCGATGGACGAGTTCAAGGCCATCATCCGCTGGATCCAGACCCGCGGCCACTACTCGGCGCTGAACGTTTTCAAACTGTTCGGGCCGGGCAACCGCGCGCCGTTGAGTTTCCCGATGGCCGGCTGGAACGTCGCGATGGATTTCCCCAACAAGCCGGGCATCAACGAGTTCCTCAACGAACTCGACCGGCGGGTCCTGGAGTTCGGCGGCCGGGTGTACACCGCCAAGGATTCCCGCGCGAGTGCCGAGACCTTCCACGCCATGTACCCGCGCATCGACGAGTGGATCGCGGTGCGCCGCAAGGTTGATCCCGCCGGGGTGTTCGCCTCGGACATGGCCCGACGTTTGGAGCTGTTGTAATGGTGCGCCAATGGTTTTAGATGCCGTGGGAAATCCGCAGACCATCCTGCTACTCGGCGGTACCTCCGAGATCGGGCTGGCCATCTGTGAGCGCTACCTGCAGAACGCGCACGCCCGCATCGTGCTGGCCGCCATGCCGAACGACCCGGGCCGCGACGCCGCGGTCGCCCAGATGAAGGCGGCGGGCGCGCGCTCGGTCGAGCTGATCGATTTCGAGGCCACCGACCCCGACAGCCACCCGAAAACGATCGACGCTGCCTTCGCCCACGGTGACGTCGACGTGGCCATCGTCGCCTTCGGCATCCTCGGCGATGCCGAGGAGCTGTGGCAGGACCAGCGCAAGGCCGTCTTGGCCGCCGAAATCAATTACACCGCAGCGGTTTCGGTGGGTGTGCTGCTCGGCGAGAAGATGCGCGCCCAGGGCTTCGGCCAGATCATCGCGATGAGCTCGGCCGCCGGGGAGCGGGTACGGCGATCCAACTTCGTCTACGGCTCCACCAAGGCGGGGCTGGACGGCTTCTACCTGGGCCTGGGAGAGGCGTTGCGCGAGTACGGTGTTCGCGTCCTGGTGATCCGCCCGGGTCAGGTGCGCACCCGGATGAGCGCGCACGTCAAGGAAGCTCCGTTGACCGTGGACAAGGAGTACGTCGCCAACCTCGCCGTGACCGCCGCCGCAAAGGGTAAGGAATTGGTTTGGGCGCCAGCAGCATTCCGCTACGTGATGATGGTGTTGCGACACATCCCGCGGAGCGTCTTCCGCAAGCTGCCAATCTGATCATGCGCAACGCGCTGGCCGTCCTGGGCCAGATGGCGGTCGCGGTGGCGGTGGCCGTCGTGGTCGCGGTGATCTCGCTGGTCGCCATCTCCCGCGTGCAGTGGCCGGCCTTCCCGTCGTCCAACCAGTTGCACGCGCTGACCACCGTGGGGCAGGTCGGCTGCCTGGCCGGTCTGGTCGCCGTGGGCTGGGCCTGGGGACGCTCCGGCCGGTTTCGCTGGCTCGCGCAGCTGGGCGGGCTGGCGTTTGTGTCCGCGTTCACCGTCGTGACGCTGGGCATGCCGCTGGGCGCGACCAAGCTGTACCTGTTCGGCATCTCCGTCGACCAGCAGTTCCGCACCGAATACCTGACCCGGCTCGCCGACAGCCCCGCCCTGCGCGACATGACCTACATCGGGCTGCCGCCGTTCTACCCGCCCGGCTGGTTCTGGCTCGGCGGGCGCGCCGCGGCGCTGAGCGGCACACCGGCCTGGGAGGTCTACAAGCCGTGGGCCGTCACCTCCATCACGATCGCGGTGGCCGTCGCCCTGGTGCTGTGGTGGCGGATGGTGCGCTTCGAGTACGCGCTGATCGTCACCACCGCGACGGCGGCGGCGACGCTCGCCTACGGCTCGCCCGAGCCCTACGCGGCCATGATCACCGTGCTGCTGCCGCCGGTGCTGGTGCTGACCTGGTCGGGTCTGCGCGGCGGCGAGCGCAACGGCGGCTGGGCCGCGATCGTCGGCGCCGGACTATTCGTCGGCTGGATGGCCACCTGGTACCTGCTGCTGTTCGCGTTCGGCGCGTTCACCGTCCTGCTGATGGCCGTGTGGCTGGCCGGCCTGCGCTGGCGGCGGGGCGGCGCCAGGGCCGCGCTCGACCCGCTGCGCCGGCTGGCCGTCGTCGCGGTCATCGCCGCGGCCATCGCGAGCACCACCTGGCTGCCGTTCCTGTTGCGAGCGGTGCGAAGCCCGGTCAGCAACTCCGGCAGCGCCCAGCACTACCTGCCCGCCGACGGCGCCGTGCTGACCTTCCCGATGCTGCAGTTCTCCCTGCTGGGCGCGGTCTGCCTGCTGGGCGCCCTCTGGTTGGTGGTGCGGGCCGGGTCGTCCGTGCGGGCCGGGGCCCTGGCCATCGGGGTGCTGGCCGTCTACCTGTGGTCGCTGCTGTCGATGCTGACCACGCTGGCGCGCACCACGCTGCTGTCCTTCCGGCTGCAACCGACGTTGACCGTGCTGCTGGTGGCCGCCGGGGCATTCGGCTTCGTCGAGGCCGTCCGGGCGCTGTCAGCGCGCGGCCGGGCCGTCCTTCCCGTCGCCGGCGCCGTCGGCCTGGCCGCCGCGATCGCGTTCAGCCAGGACATCCCCGACGTGTTGCGCCCGGATCTCACCATCGCCTACACCGACACCGACGGCAACGGCCAGCGCGGAGACCGCCGCCCACCGAGTTCGGAGAAGTTCTACCCCGACATCGACCACGCCATCGCCACGGTGACCGGCAGGCCCCGCGATCAGACCGTCGTGATGACCGCCGACTACAGCTTCCTGTCCTTCTATCCCTATTGGGGATTCCAGGGATTGACGTCGCACTACGCCAACCCGCTGGCGCAGTTCGACCTGCGGGCCGCCCAGATCAACAAGTGGTCGAAACTCAAGTCCGCCGACGACCTCATCCACGCGCTCGACACCTGCCCCTGGCCACCGCCCACGGTGTTTCTCATGCGGCGCGGCGCGAACGGCAACTACACGCTGCGGCTTGCCGAGGACGTGTATCCCAACCAGCCCAACGTCCGTCGCTACACCGTCGACCTGCGGGCCGCCCTCTTCGACAGCCCGCAGTTCGTCGTCCACAGCGCCGGCCCGTTCGTGGTGGCCATCCGCAAGCCCCCGGCAGGCCGCTGATGAGCACCGACACCGTGCCTCAAAAGGGGCAGCCGGGCGTCGAAGAACTAGCATCTACCACCGTGACCGACACGGGAGCGAACCACCGGATCACTCGGTTGGTTGCCACCGTCGCCGGGCTGCTCGGGGCGCTGCTGGCCATCGCCACCCCGCTGCTGCCGGTCAACCAGACCACCGCCCAGCTCAACTGGCCGCAGAACGGCAACTTCGAGAGCGTCGACGCGCCGCTGATCGGGTACGTCGCCACCGACCTCAACGTCACCGTGCCCTGCCAGGCCGCCGCGGGCCTCGCCGGCCCGGCGAACGCGGCGAAGACGGTGCTGTTGTCGACGGTGCCCAAGCAGGCTCCCAAGGCCGTCGACCGCGGGCTGCTCATCCAACGCGCCAACGACTACCTGGTGGTGGTGGTGCGCAACGTGGCGGTGGTGACCGCCCCGCTGAGCCAGGTGCTCAGCCCCGCCTGCCAGCGGTTGACCTTCACCGCGCACGCCGACCGCGTCACCGCCGAGTTCGTCGGGCTGACCCAGGGCCCCAACGCCGAGCATCCCGGCTCGCCGCTGCGCGGGGAGAAGAGCGGCTATGACTTCCGGCCCCAAATCGTCGGTGTCTTCACCGATCTGGCGGGGCCGGCGCCGCCGGGCCTGACCTTCTCGGCGACCGTTGACACCCGCTACAGCAGCAGCCCCACCCAACTGAAGATGGCGGCGATGGTCCTCGGGGTCGTGCTGACCGCCGCCGCCCTGGTCGCGCTGCACCTGCTCGACACCGCGGACGGCACCCGACATCGCCGCTTCCTGCCGTCGCGCTGGTGGTCGGTCGGCGGCCTGGACGCCCTGGTGATCGCCGTGCTGGTGTGGTGGCAGTTCGTCGGGGCCAACACGTCCGACGACGGCTACATCCTGACCATGGCCCGGGTCTCCGAGCACGCCGGTTACATGGCCAACTACTACCGCTGGTTCGGCACGCCGGAGGCCCCCTTCGGTTGGTACTACGACCTGCTGGCGCTGTGGGCGCACGTCAGCACCGCCAGCATCTGGATGCGGTTGCCCACCCTGGCCATGGCGCTGACGTGCTGGTGGGTGATCAGCCGGGAAGTCATGCCCCGCCTGGGTCACGCCGTGAAGCTGAACCGTGGCGCGGCGTGGACGGCGGCCGGCATGTTCCTGGCCGTGTGGCTGCCGCTCAACAACGGCCTGCGGCCCGAGCCGATCATCGCGCTGGGCATCCTGCTGACCTGGTGCTCGGTGGAACGCGCGGTGGCCACCAGCCGCCTGCTGCCGGTGGCGGTCGCCTGCATCATCGGTGCGCTGACGCTGTTTTCCGGGCCGACGGGTATCGCCTCGATCGGTGCGCTGCTCGTCGCGATCGGACCGCTGCGGACCATCCTGCACCGCCGGTCCAAGCGGTTCGGCGCGCTGCCTTTGGTGGCGCCCCTGTTCGCCGCGGTCACCGTCACCGCCATCCTCATCTTCCGAGACCAGACGCTGGCCGGCGAGGTTCAGGCCAGCATGCTCAAGCGCGCCGTCGGGCCAAGCCTGAGTTGGTTCGACGAACACATCCGCTACGAGCGGCTGTTCATGGCCAGTCCCGACGGGTCGGTCGCCCGCCGCTTCGCCGTGCTGGCGCTGGTCCTGGCGCTCGGGATCACGGTCGCAATGTCGTTGCGCAAGGGCCGGATTCCGGGCACGGCCGCCGGGCCGAGCCGCCGCATCGTCGGGATCACCATCATCTCGTTCCTCGCGATGATGTTCACTCCCACCAAGTGGACCCACCACTTCGGGGTGTTCGCCGGGCTGGCCGGGCCGCTGGGCGCGCTGGCCGCGATAGCCGTGACGTCCGTGGCTATGCGGTCCCGGCGCAACCGCACCATGTTCGCCGCCGTCGTGCTGTTCCTGGTGGCCTTGTCGTTCGCCAGCGTCAACGGCTGGTGGTATGTGTCCAATTTCGGTGTGCCATGGTCGAATTCGTTCCCGGCGTGGCACTATGCCTTCGCCACCGCGCTGCTCGGGCTGACCGTCGTGGTGCTCCTGCTGGCCGCGTGGTTCCATTTCGTCGATCCCGAAAACGGCGCACCGAAAACCCGCCTCGGCGCGCGGGCCGCCGGAATCGTCCAGTCCCCCTTGGCGATTGCGACATGGCTGCTGGTGGTGTTCGAGGTGGCATCGCTGACCCTGGCGATGACCGACCAGTACCCCGCGTGGACGGTGGGCCGCTCCAACCTCGAGGCGCTGACCGGCAAGTCGTGCGGACTGGCCGAGGACGTGCTGGTGGAACAGGACCCCAACGCCGGCACGCTGTCGCCGGTGAGCGCCACGGTGGGCGACGCACTTGGCGCGGGCCTCTCGGAAGCCTTCACGCCCAACGGGATTCCCGCGGACGTCCGCGCCGACCCCGTGATGGAGCGGCCGGGTGACCGCAGCTTCATCAACGACGACAAGCTGGTCACCGGCGCCGAAGCCGGCACCGAGGGCGGCACCACTCCGGCGCCGGGAATCAACGGTTCGGTTGCCCAGCTGCCCTACAACCTCGATCCGTCGCGCACGCCCGTCCTGGGCAGCTGGCGACCCGGCATCCAGGTGCCCGCCCACCTGCGATCGGGCTGGTACCGACTGCCCGCCCGCGACCAGGCGCGGCCGCTGCTGGTGGTGAGCGCGGCCGGCCGCTTCGACCCCCGCGAGGTCCAGGTGCAATGGGCCACCGATGACGAAGCCGCCCACGGACACCCCGGCGGATCGTTCCAGCTCGCCGATGTGGGCGCCTCCCCGGCCTGGCGTAACTTGCGGTTGCCGTTGTCGGCCATCCCCACCGGCGCCACCCAGATCCGGTTGGTCGCCGACGACGAGGACCTGGCGCCGCAGCACTGGATCGCGCTCACACCGCCGCGGATCCCGCAGCTGCGCACGCTGCAGGACGTGGTGGGATCGCGGGACCCGGTGTTCCTGGACTGGCTGGTCGGGCTGGCGTTCCCCTGCCAGCGGCCATTCGGCCATCAAAACGGTGTCGACGAGACGCCGAAATGGCGCATCCTGCCGGACCGTTTCGGCGCGGAGGCCAACTCGCCGGTGATGGACAACAACGGTGGCGGACCGCTGGGCGTCACCGAGCTGCTGGTAAAGGCGACCACCATGGCCACCTATCTGAAGGACGACTGGTCGCGCGACTGGGGCTCGCTGCAACGGCTGACGCCCTATTACGCCGATGCGCAGCCCGCCCGCCTGCAGCTCGGCACGGCAACCCGCAGCGGCCTGTGGAATCCCGCGCCCCTGCGCAAGACCTAGCCGTCACAACCCGGGCAGGCAGTTGGTAGGGCTCGCAGGCATTGCCGCGCCGCTGTCGGTAAGCGTAGGCTTACGGTTCGTGGCGGCTTACCAAGCTTATGGGGATGCCTGGGACGCCCTGGCGGACCGGACGCGCAGGGCCATCTTGGAGCGGCTCGCGCACGGCCCGGCCGCCGTCGGAGAACTGGCGCGGCATCTGCCCGTCAGCAGGCCAGCCGTTTCGCAACACCTCAAGGTGCTCAAATGCGCGGGGCTGGTGCGCGACCGCGCGGCAGGCACCCGGCGCGTCTATCAACTCGACCCGACGGGCCTCGAGGCGTTGCGCGCCGATCTCGACCGGTTCTGGTCGCAGGCGCTGGCCGGCTACGCCCAGAAGATCGATGAGAGTAAAGGAGAACCCCTGTGAGGCAACGGATTCCGAATGTCACACACCACGTCGTGGTCAACGCGCCGATCGAGCGGGCGTTCGCCGTCTTCACCGAGCAGTTCGGCGACTTCAAACCTCGGGAGCACAATCTGCTGGCGGTCGCGATCGCCGAGACGGTCTTCGAGCGCCGGGTGGGCGGGCACATCTACGACCGCGGCGTCGACGGCAGCGTATGCCGCTGGGCGCGGATCTTGGCCTACGAGCCACCCCGCCGCCTCGTGTTCACCTGGGATATCGGCCCAACCTGGCAACTGGAACCCGACCAATCGAAAACCAGTGAAGTCGAAGTGCGCTTCACCGCCGAGTCCGATGACCGCACCCGGGTCGACCTCGAGCATCGCCACCTGGACCGCCACGGACCGGGATGGGAATCCGTCGCCGAGGGTGTCGACGGTGACGCGGGCTGGCCGCTGTACCTGGACCGGTATGGCCGGCTGCTGCTCGCCGGGGCCCGGCAATGACTGCCACCCTGATGAGCATGGCCCACGACGAGCGGGCCGACCTGGCGGATTTCCTGGCCACCCTGACGCCGCAGCAGTGGGACGCCCCCAGCCTGTGCTCGAAGTGGACCGTGAAAGACGTTGTCGCGCATGTGATCAGCTACGAAGAGCTCGGCGCACTGGGGCTGCTGAAGCGCTTCGCCAAGGGCTGGGTCGTCCGGGCCAACCAGGTGGGCGTCGACGAACTCGCCGACCTGACCGCCGGGCAGCTGCTCGACTTACTGCGTGCCCATCTCGAACCACGCGGGCTGACAGCAGGTTTCGGCGGGATGATCGCGCTCGTCGACTGCACCATCCATCACCAAGACATCCGTCGCGCGCTGGGCCTGCCGCGCAGCGTGCCGGCCGATCGGCTCGAACGGGTCCTCGGCCTGGTGCCGGGCAACCCCAGGCTCGGCGCCGGCCGCCGGATCAGGGGCCTGCGCCTGCGCGCCACCGATGTCGACTGGGAACACGGCCACGGGCCGGAAGTCACCGGACCGGGTGAGGCGCTGCTGATGGCGATGTCCGGCCGCCGCGCGGCGCTCGCCGACCTCGCCGGCCCGGGTCTCGACACGCTCGCCGCGCGGCTGGCCCGCTGACGCCGGGCGGCCCCGCGCGGCCCCGCGTCCTCAGCGGACAAAGCAGCTTCGCTTACGATCGAGCCTCGTGCCCCACGACGATGATCAGCGTTCGCAGCGGATCCCTCGCTTGGTGGCAGTCGTCGCCGGCCTCGTGGGTCTGCTGTTGTGCGTGCTGGTCCCGTTGCTCCCGGTGAAACAGACCACCGCGACCGTGCTGTGGCCGCAGGGCACCGCGGACGGTCACATCACCCAGATCACCGCTCCCCTGGTGTCCGGGGCGCCGCGCGCGCTGGACATCTCCATCCCGTGCGCGGCGATCGCCACCCTGCCCCCCGGCGGCGGACTGGTGGTCTCCACCCTGCCCGCCGGCGGCATGGACGCCGGCAAGAACGGGCTGTTCGTGCGCGCGGACAAGGACCTGGTGGTCGTCGCGTTCCGCGACACCGTGGCCGTGGCGGCACCGCGCCCGGCGGTCGCCGGCGGGGCCTGCAGCGTGCTGCACGCCTGGGCCGACGCGGGCGCGGCCGGTGCGGAGTTCGTCGGCATGCCAGGCGCCTCCGGGGTACTGCCCTCGGAGAAGAAGCCGCAGGTCGGCGGGATCTTCACCGACCTGAAGGTGCCCGCACAGCCCGGGCTGTCGGCCCGCGTCGACATCGACACCCGGTTCATCACGGCCCCAACGGCCCTCAAGCAGCTCGCCATGGGCGTGGGCGCGCTGGCCGTCCTGACGGCCGTCATCGCGCTGGCCGCGCTCGACCGGCGCAGCCGGGGTGGCGGCACCCTGATCAATTGGCAGTCCCCGATCGCCTGGCTCTCCCGGTACCGTCCCCGTGCGCGCTGGAATTCGTGGCGGCGCGTCGGCATCGCCACCTGGATCGCCGACGCCGGAGTGATCGCGACGCTGCTGCTCTGGCACGTCATCGGCGCCACCTCGTCCGACGACGGCTACAACCTGACCATCGCCCGCGTCGCCCCGAAGGCCGGCTACATCGTCGACTACTACCGCTACTTCGGCACGACGGACGCGCCGTTCGACTGGTACCTGGGGCTGCTGTCCAGGCTGGCATCGGTGAGCACCGCAGGCGTGTGGATGCGGCTGCCGGCCACGCTGGCCGGCATCGCCTGCTGGCTGGTGATCAGCCACTTGATCCTGCGCAGGCTGGGGCCCGCCAGGGGCGGACTGGCGGCGAACCGGGTGGCCGTCTTCACCGCGGGCGCGGTGTTTCTGGCCGCCTGGCTGCCGTTCAACAACGGTCTGCGGCCCGAGCCGCTGATCGCCCTCGGCGTGCTGATCACCTGGATCCTGGTCGAACGCGCGATCGCGCTGCAACGCCTGGCCCCGGCCGCCGTCGCCATCTTCGTCGCGATGCTCACCGCGACGCTGGCGCCGCAGGGCCTGATCGCCGTCGCGGCGCTGCTGACCGGGGCGCGGGCCGTCGCCCAGACGATCCGGCGGCGCCGGGTGACCGACGGGCTGCTCGCCCCGCTGGCGGTGCTGGCGGCGTCGCTGTCGCTGATCACCGTCGTGGTGTTCCGCAGCCAAACGCTGGCGACCGTCGCCGAGTCGGCGCGCATCAAATACAAGGTCGGGCCGACGATCGCGTGGTACCAGGACTGGCTTCGCTACTACTTCCTCACGGTGGAGTCCAACCCCGACGGGTCGATGGCGAGGCGATTCGCGGTGCTGGTGCTGCTGCTGTGCCTGTTCGGCATGCTGGTCATCCTGCTGCGCCGGGGCGGGGTGCCCGGGGTCGCCAGCGGGCCGGCCTGGCGGTTGATCGGCACCACGGCCGTCGGCCTGTTGCTCTTGACGTTCACCCCGACGAAGTGGGCCGTCCAGTTCGGCGCGTTCGCCGGACTGGCCGGGGCGCTGGGTGCGGTAACCGCGTTCGCGCTGGCGCGGATCGGCCTGCACAACCGCCGCAACCTGACGCTGTACGTCACGGCCCTGCTGTTCGTGGTGGCGGTGGCGACCTCCGGCATCAACGGCTGGTTCTACGTCGGCAACTACGGGGTGCCGTGGTACGACATCCAGCCGGTCGTCGCCAGCCACCCCGTGACGTCGATGTTCCTGACGTTGTCGATCCTCACCGGGCTGCTGGCCGCCTGGCAGCACTTCCGGATGGACTACGCCGGACACACCGAGGTCAAGGACAACCGGCGCAACCGGGTGCTGGCGTCGACCCCGCTGCTGGTGGTCGCGACCATCATGGTGGTCGGCGAAGTCGCCTCGCTGACCAAGGGCGCGGTGTTCCGCTACCCGCTCTACACCACCGGGAAGGCCAATCTGGCCGCCATCAGTTCGGGCCTGTCGCCCGCCAGCTGCGCGATGGCCGACGACGTGCTGACCGAGCCCGACCCCAACGCCGGCATGCTGCAGCCGGCGCCCGGGCAGACGTTCGGCCCGGACGGCCCGCTCGGCGGCGCCAACCCGGTCGGCTTCAAACCCGACGGCGTCGGCGATGACCTGAGGTCCTATCCGGTGGTCACCAAACCGGGGGTGGTGAATTCCGACGCGTCACCGAACAAGCCGAACGCCGCCATGAGTGACTCCGCGGGCACCGCTGGCGGGAAGGGCCCCGCCGGCGTCAACGGCTCGCACGCGGCGCTGCCGTTCGGCCTAGACCCGGCCCGCACGCCGGTGATGGGCAGCTACGGCGAGAACTCGCTGGCTGCCACCGCCACCTCGGCCTGGTACCAGCTGCCGCCCCGCACGCCGGACCGCCCGATCGTCGTGGTGTCGGCGTCCGGCGCCATCTGGTCGTACAAGGAGGACGGCACCTTCACCTACGGACAGTCGCTCAAATTGCAGTGGGGCATCGCCCGCCCCGACGGCAGCACCCAGCCGCTCGGGGAGGTGCAGCCGATCGACATCGGGCCCGAGCCGGCGTGGCGCAATCTGCGGTTCCCGCTGACCTGGGCGCCGCCCGAGGCGAATGTGGCGCGCATCGTCGCCTACGACCCGAACCTGAGTTCGGATCAGTGGTTCGCGTTCACGCCGCCGCGGGTCCCGGTGCTGCAAACCCTGCAGCAATTGATGGGATCGCAGACACCGGTGCTGATGGACATCGCGACCGCCGCGAATTTCCCGTGCCAGCGGCCGTTCTCCGAACACCTTGGCGTTGCCGAACTTCCGCAGTACCGAATCCTGCCCGATCACAAACAAACGGCGTCGTCGTCGAACGGGTGGCAGTCCGGTGAGGCCGGCGGACCGTTCCTGTTCCTGCAGACCATGCTGCGCACCTCGACGGTCGCGACGTATCTGCGGGGCGACTGGTACCGCGACTGGGGATCCGTGGAGCAGTACTTCCGGTTGGTGCCGGCTGATCAGGCGCCGGACGCCGTAATCGAACAGGGTGTGATGACAGTGCGCGGCTGGAGCCGGCAGGGACCGATTCGGGCACTCCCATGAGCGTGCAGACCGTCAAGGACGTGCGGGTGACGCGCTGGGTGGCGACCATCGCCGGCCTGGTCGGATTCGTGTTGTCGGTGGCCACCCCGCTGCTGCCCGTCGTGCAGACCACCGCGACCCTGAACTGGCCACAGAGCGGTCAACTGAATAGCGTTACCGCCCCGCTGATTTCGCTCACCCCGGTCGACGTGACGGCGACCGTGCCCTGCTCCGCGGTGCGCGCCCTGCCGCCGGAGGGCGGGGTGGTGCTCAGCACGGCACCCAAAAAGGGCAAGGACGCCGCGCTGAACGCGTTGTTCGTTGTGGTCAACGGCAAGCGCGTGGACGTCACCGACCGCAACGTGGTGATCGCCAGCGCGGCGCGCGACCAGGTGGCCTCCCCGCAATGTCAACGCATCGAGATCACCTCGACGAAGGCCGGCGCCTTCGCCACCTTCGTCGGGCTGAATGATCCGGCGGGCAAACCCATCAGCGGCGGCTTCCCCGACCCGAACCTGCGGCCACAGATCGTGGGGGTGTTCACCGACCTGACCGGTCCCGCCCCGCCTGGGTTGAAACTGTCGGCCACCATCGACACCCGGTTCTCCACCACCCCAACGACTTTGAAACTGGTCGCAATGGTGGTGGCGATCGTGTCCACCATCGTTGCGCTGGTTGCGCTGTGGCGCCTCGACCAGTTGGACGGCCACCGGATGCGCCGGCTCATCCCCGCGAACTGGCGCACCTTCACCCTGGCCGATGTCGTGGTGATCTTCGGTTTCGTGCTCTGGCACGTGATCGGGGCCAACTCTTCCGACGACGGCTACATCCTGGGCATGGCCCGGGTCGCGGACCACGCGGGCTATATGTCGAACTACTTCCGCTGGTTCGGCAGCCCCGAGGACCCCTTCGGCTGGTACTACAACCTGCTGGCGCTGATGACGCACGTCAGCGACGCCAGCCTGTGGATGCGGTTGCCGGACCTGATCGCGGGAATCGTGTGCTGGCTGCTGCTTTCGCGTGAGGTGCTGCCCCGGTTGGGGCCCGCGGTGGCCGGCAGCAAGGCGGCGAATTGGGCGGCGGGCTTGGTCCTGCTGACAGCGTGGATGCCGTTCGACAACGGTCTGCGACCCGAGCCGATCATCGCCGTCGGGTCGCTGATCACCTATGTGCTGATCGAGCGCTCCATGCGCTACAGCCGGCTGACGCCCGCGGCGCTGGCGGTCGTCACCGCGGCATTCACCCTCGGCGTCCAGCCCACCGGACTGATCGCGGTGGCGGCGCTGGTCGCCGGTGGCCGTCCGATCCTGCGGATTCTGGTCCGCCGCCATCGCCTGGTCGGCACCTGGCCGCTGGTGGCACCCATGCTGGCCGCCGGCACGGTCATCCTGACCGTGGTGTTCGCCGATCAGACGCTGTCAACGGTGTTGGAAGCCACCAGGATTCGCACCGACATCGGGCCCAGCCAGGCCTGGTACACCGAGAACCTGCGCTACTACTACCTGATTCTGCCCACCGTCGACGGATCGCTCTCGCGCCGCTTCGGCTTCCTGATCACCGCGCTGTGCCTGTTCACGGCGGTGTTCATCATGTTGCGGCGCAAGCGAGTTCCCGGTGTGGCCCGCGGGCCGGCGTGGCGGCTGATGGGCGTCATCTTCGGCACCATGTTCTTCCTGATGTTCACGCCCACCAAGTGGGTGCACCACTTCGGACTGTTCGCCGCGGTGGGCGCCGCGATGGCCGCCCTGACCACGGTGCTGGTGTCGCATGAGGTGCTGCGCTGGTCGCGCAACCGGATGGCGTTCCTGGCGGCGGTGCTGTTCATCTTGGCGCTGTGCTTCGCCACCACCAACGGCTGGTGGTACGTCTCCAGCTACGGCGTGCCGTTCAACAGCAGCATGCCGAAAATCGGCGGAATCACGATCAGCACAATCTTTTTCGCATTGTTCGCGATCGCCGCCCTGTGGGCGATGTACCTGCACTTCGCATCCAGGAGCCGCGGCGAGGGACGGCTGGCGCGGCTGGTGACGGCAGCGCCCGTTCCCGTCGCAGCGGGATTCATGGCGGTGGTGTTCATCGCGTCGATGACGGCCGGCATCGTGCGTCAGTACCCCACCTACTCCAACGCCTGGGACAACCTGAGGGAATTCAGCGGCGGTTGCGGGCTGGCCGACGACGTGCTCGTCGAGCCGGACAGCAATGCCGGCTTCATGGCGCCGCTGCCCGACAATTACGGCCCGCTGGGGCCGCTGGGTGGCGTCAACCCAACCGGATTCACCCCCAACGGCGTACCGGATCGCACGCTGGCCGAGTCGGTCAAGGAGACGTCGGTGCCACAGCCCGGCACCGACTACGACTGGGACGCGCCGCTCAAGCTGACGACGCCGGGTATCAATGGATCGACGGTGCCGCTGCCGTACGGCCTCAACCCCGATCAGGTACCGCTGGCGGGCAGCTACACCAGCGGCGCGCAACAGCAGAGCAAGCTGACCTCGGCCTGGTATCAACTGCCCAAGCCCGACGCCGGACACCCGCTGGTAGTGGTGACCGCCGCCGGCACGATCGCCGGCAACAGCATCCTGCACCACCACACCAACGGGCAGACCGTGGAATTGGAATTCGGCAAGCCCGGTCCCGGCGGCGCCGTGCTTCCGGCCGGGCGCCTGGTGCCTTACGACCTGTACGGGGAACAACCTAAGGTTTGGCGGAACCTGCGCTTCGCCCGCTCCCAGATGCCCGCCGACGCCGTCGCGGTGCGGGTGGTCGCCGAGGACCTCTCCCTCACGCCGGACGACTGGATCGCTCTGACCCCGCCGCGGGTGCCGGAGCTGCGCTCGTTGCAGGAGTACGTCGGCTCGACGCAGCCGGTGCTGATGGACTGGGCGGTCGGGCTGGCCTTCCCGTGTCAGCACCCGATGCTGCACGCCAACGGCGTCACCGAGATCCCCAAGTTCCGGATCACTCCGGATTACAACGCCAAGAAACAGGACACCGACACCTGGCAGGACGGGGTCAACGGCGGCCTGCTGGGCATCACCGACCTGCTCCTGCGTGCTCACGTGATGTCGACCTATCTGTCCCACGACTGGGGCCGCGACTGGGGATCGCTGCGCAAGTTCGACACCGTCGCCGATGCCCAGCCCGCGCTGCTCGACCTCGGCACCGCGACCCGCACCGGGTGGTGGTCCCCGGGACCGATCCGCATTAAGCCTTAGCCGCTTTATATAGGTCTCGCAGTAATTGGTCAGCCGCCAAATAGCCGCATTAAATTGACGGTCGAGTAATTGTCCCCGATAGGTTTATTTCCGCCAATTTCGGGTCAATACTTATTCCGCTGTGATCCCCTTCACACGGACCCAATAGGCGGCCCCCATGCACGCGCTGACACGACTCGGAACATGTGCGGCGACGATCACCGTGGTGATCACCCCCGCGGCGGCGTTCGAAATTGCCAAAGCGGCCGCCGAGGGCGGCACCACGGTAGCCCTGGACAATTACTATCGGCGCTGCGATTTCAGCCGCGTCAGCGTCGCCCCCAAGGTGCCCCGGCCCGGGCTGGGCACCGGTTCGGCCCTGATCCATACCTCCGGGTCAAAAGCGGTCGCCGAGGTGCACCTGTACGACGAGCCCGAGCCGGGCACCCACTTCGACGTCGGGCTCATCCAGATGCCGCGGCCGTCGTCGAGTCCCTGCGGGCCGGGTGATCCGGGCACCGCCTTCTCCGGCATGGACATCGACCCGGCGGGCAACGGAACGGCGACCGTGCAAGACACCATTCACCCCGGCACCACTGGTGTGTGGGTGATTATCGAGCGGGCCAACCCGAACTCGCAGAATCCGGCGGAGTTTTACACGTCCGAGTTCGTGGCACCGGTATAAGCCCCACGCCCTGCCAGGCAGTGCCATAAGTCCCTATCTCGACGCCGCGGTCAAGTGCTCCGATAAAGGAGATCGCCGAATGACCGGCGCCGCATGAGAGGTACGGCAATGAACGCTCCACAACAGTCGCACACGACACGCTTCTTCTCCCGCGTGCTCGGTCCCTTCCTCGTCATTGTCGATGTGACGGCGGTGGCGCGCGTGTCCGACATGCAGTCGCTGCTGTCGCAGTTCGAGGCGAACTCGATGTGGACCTTCGTCACCGGCGCCTTCATCTTGTTGCTCGGCCTGACCATTGTCGCCGCTCACCAGAGCTGGCGCGGCGCCGCGGCGATCATCGTTTCCCTGCTCGGCTGGCTGATCGTGCTGCGGGGCCTGCTGCTGGTGGCCTTCCCCAAGTTCTTCGCCTCGCTCGCCAACGACATGATCGGCGCGCAGGCCTGGTGGATCACCGCGTGCGTCGTCTTCGCCCTCGTCGGTGTGTACCTGACCTACGTCGGCTGGGCACCGGCACCGACGCGGCCGACGTCGCAGGCGGCCGCGGCCAACCCGGATCTGCCGCGAGCCGCGTGAGCAGCACCGGGTCCACGCCGAACCGGCCGACGCAGCGCGAAGGCTCGGAGGAACTCACCGGCGACATCGGCACTGCGCTGCCGGCCGAGTTCGACGCGCCTGCGACCGCAGCCGCCGCGGCGCTCGAGGACACACCGACACTGAGCCCGGGCTCGGCGCTGCTCGTCGTCACGCGCGGCCCCAACGCCGGCTCGCGGTTTGCCTTGACCCAACCCGTCATGTCGGCGGGCCGGCATCCGGAAAGCGACATCTACCTCGACGACATCACCGTCAGCCGTCGGCACGCCGAATTGCGCAGCGAGGGTGGCCAATTCCGCATCGTCGACGTGGGCAGTATGAACCGCACCTATCTCAACCGGGAGCCCGTCGACTCGGCGGTGCTGGCCAACGGCGACGAGATCCAGATCGGCAGGGTTCGCCTGGTTTTCCTCACGGGCGCGTAGCGTCTCTTCCATGAGCGACTACGCCGTAGAGGCGGTGGACAGGCTGCCCTTCTCCACGGAGGAGAAGTCGCAGCGTTACCAAACCGAAAACTACCGCGGGGCCGTGGGTCTCAACTGGTATCGCACCGATCCCACCCTGCAGTTCACCATGGCGTACTACCTGCAACCGGACGAACTCGCGGTCGTAGAGCCGCATCTGGTGCGGATGGGCGAGTTGATGGCCGGCCCGGTCGCGCGATGGGCGGAGGAGACCGACCGCAACCCGCCCCGGCTGGAGCGTTATGACCGCTGGGGACACGACGTGAGCCAGGTCGTCATGCCGGCCTCGTTCACCCAGTCCAAGCGCGCGGTCCTGGATGCCCAGCAGGCCCTGCGCGACGACGCGCGCGCCGCCAAAGTGAGCTCGGGCCTAAGCCTGTTCGCGTCCAACTATCTACTCAACCAGGCCGATATCGGGATGGGCTGCGCGCTGGGCACCGGCGGCGGCATGGTCCAGTCGCTGGTGGCCGCCTACGCGCCGGCCGACGTGCGAGAGCACGTGCTGGCCAAGTTCGCCTCGGGCGAGTGGGCGGGCGAGACGGCGCAACTGCTGACCGAACGCACCGGCGGCTCGGACCTGGGCGCGCTCGAGACGACTGCTCGACGCGTAGGCGGCGAAAATGAAGGTGCGTGGATTCTCAACGGCTTTAAGTGGTTTGCGTCAAACTGTGGCGGCGAGGCGTTCGTCGTGATGGCCAAGCCGGAGGGCGCACCCGACTCGTCGCGGGGCATCGCCAACTTCCTGGTGCTGCGTACCCGCCGCGACGGTTCGCGCAACGGGGTGCGGGTGCGCCGCCTGAAGGACAAGCTCGGCACCCGATCGGTGGCCTCCGGCGAGGTGGAATTCGTTGACGCCGAGGCGTTTCTGCTATCCGGCGAAACCACCGGGGAGGCGGGCCCGTCGGACGGCAAGGGGCTGGGCCGCATGATGGAGCTGACCAACGCCGCGCGCCTGGGCATCGCCCTGTTCGGGCTCGGTAACGCGCGCCGCGCCCTGGTCGAGTCGCTGTGTTACGCCCGGCAACGGCACGCGTTCGGCGGGGCGCTCATCGACAAGCCGCTGATTCGGCGCAAGCTCGCCGAGCTGGTCGTCGACGTCGAAGCCGCGCAGGCGATGGTTTTCGACGGCACCGGCGCCACCAACCATCGTCAGCCCCGCAGCATGCGGCAACGCATCGCCGTGCCGGTCACCAAGCTCAAGGTGTGCCGGCTCGGGATCACCGCCGCGTCCGACGCGATCGAAATCCATGGCGGCAACGGCTATATCGAGACCTGGCCGGTGGCCCGGTTGCTGCGCGACGCGCAGGTGAACACCATCTGGGAAGGGCCCGACAACATCCTCTGCCTGGACGTGCGGCGTGGCATCGAGCAGACCCGCGCCCATGAGCCGTTGTTGGCGCGGCTACGCGACGCCGTGTCGGTTTCCGATGACGACGACACCACCCGGTTGGTCGCGGGGCGCATCGAGGATTTGGACGCGGCGATCACCGCATGGTCCAAGCTGGACCGCGACATCGCCGAGGCGCGCCTGTTCCCGCTGGCCCAATTCATGGGTGACGTGTACGCGGCGGCGCTGCTCACCGAGCAGGCCGCCTGGGAGCGTGCCACCCGCGGCGGGGAGCGCAAGGCGCTGGTCGCCCGGCTCTACGCGCAGCGGTATCTCGCCGACCGCGGGGCGCTGCGGGGCATCGACGCCGACTGCGACGAGGCGCTGGAGCGCTTCGACGAACTCATCGACGGCGCGTTCACGAGCTAGAAGTCACGCCGTCGCACGCCGGGCACACCACCCAATCCGCAGATTCGATATCGCCTGCGATATCGCTTTTCGCGGTCGGCGCATAGTCGGACCCGCGGTGCGGGTGTGACCAATGTGATTGTGCCGCAGCAGAGTTAAACCGGGATCAGCCCGTGCTTGCGCGCGGTGCGGAACCATAATTGCTTGTCCCGCAACAACTTCAGCGACTTACGCAGCAGCAGCCGGGTCTGGTGCGGGTCGATGACCGCGTCGATGAAGCCGCGTTCGGCGGCGGTCCACGGAATCGCCATGTTCAGGTTGTAGCCCTCGATGAAGTCCTTCTTGATCTGCTGCGCCTCGGGCGTCGTCGGATCCGGGAACCGCTTCATCAGCAACTGCGCGGCCCCCTCCGCGCCGATCACCGCGATGCGCGCGGTGGGCCACGCGAAGTTGAAGTCCGACGTCAGCTGCCGGGATCCCATCACGGCGTAGGCGCCGCCGTAGGACTTGCGCACGGTGATCGTCACCTTCGGCACGTCGGCCTCGACCACCGAGTAGAGGAACCGGCCGCCGCGCTTGATGATGCCCCTCTTCTCCTCCTCGGCGCCCGGCAGGAAGCCCGGGGTGTCCACCACGAACACCAGCGGGATGTTGAACGCGTCGCAGAACCGGATGAACCGCGCGGCCTTGTCGGAGGCCTCGTTGTCGATCGACCCGGCCAGGTGCATGGGCTGGTTGGCGATGACGCCGACGGGGCGCCCGTCGACCCGGGCGTACCCGGTGATGATGGCCGGCCCGTGTTGCGCGGCAACCTCGAGGAAGTCGCCGTCGTCGAAGATGCGCAGCAGGATTTCGTGCATGTCGTAGGCCGCATTGTCGGAGTCCGGCACGATCGCGTCGAGCTCCCGGTCGGTCGGCGTGACCTCCGGCTCCAGCCCGGGGTTGATGATCGGCGGACTGTCGAAGCAGTTGGACGGCAGAAACGACAAGAACTCACGCACGTACTGGAACGCTTCGGCCTCCGAATCCACCACCTGGTGGATGTTGCCGTAGCGGGCCTGCGCGTCGGAGCCGCCGAGCTCGTCGAGGGTGACGTCCTCGCCGGTGACCTCCCTGATCACGTCGGGACCGGTGACGAAGAAGTAACCCTGGTCGCGCACCGAGACGAGCAGATCGTCTTGGATGGGCGAATACACCGCTCCCCCAGCGCATTTGCCGAAGATGAGGGAGATCTGCGGCACCAGCCCGGACAGCGCCTCGTGGCGGCGGCCCAACTCGGCGTACCACGCCAGCGAGGTCACCGCGTCCTGAATCCGGGCGCCGCCCGAGTCCTGGATGCCGATGATCGGGCACCCCACCATCGCGCACCACTCCATCAGCCGCGCGACCTTGCGGCCGAACATCTCGCCCACCGTGCCCTGGAACACCGTCTGGTCGTGGGAGAACACCCCGACCGGCCGGCCGTCGATCATGGCGTGCCCGGTGACGCAACCGTCACCGTAGAGCGCGTTCGGGTCGTTCGGCGTCTTGGCCAGCGCCCCGACCTCGAGGAAGGTGCCCGGGTCGACCAGCGCGTGAATGCGGGCGCGGGCACTGGGGATGCCCTTCTTGTCGCGCTTGGCGACCGCCTTCTCACCGCCCGGCTCCTTGGCCAATTCCAGGCGAACGTGCAACTCGGCCAGCTTCTCGGCCGTCGAATGCTGAACGGGAGCGGGCAGCATTTCCGTCACTACTTGCCTACTTTCGCCTCGATCGCGTTGAGTGCCTCGGTCATGTGTGCGCCGACCTTGGCGATGATCGGCTCGTCGATGGCCTGGATGTGCTCACCACCGATCGGCACGACCTCGAGGTCGGACACGTACTCGCCCCAGCCGCCGTCCGGCTGACGAACGGCGTACCGCGGCTCGAACATGATCGCGTCGTCATGGTAGCGATCAGCCATGTAGAGGGTGACATGCCCGTCGTACGGCTGGATCTGTGCGGTGTCGATGGCCCGGTTGTCCAGGTACGACGTGCGCTGGTGCTCGATGATCCCGGCCGGGATCTGGACACCGCTCTGGCTGACCGCCTCGAGCACGAACCGGATCTGGCCCTCGTCGTCGAGCTCCTCGAGCTGCTCGTACGGGATCTCCGGGATGGTGACGTTGAACGTCTTCTCGGCGAACCGGGCGTAGCGGTCCCAGCGCTTACGGATCTCCTCCTTGGTCTGCGGGACCTCTTCGCCCGCGCGGACCGCGTCGATCAGCCCGACCCACCGGACGTCCTTGCCGAGCCGCTTGAGCCCGATCGCGCACGCGTAGGCCAGGACGCCGCCCAGCGACCAGCCGGCCAGGATGTACGGCCCGTCGCCCTGCATCTCGATCAGCTTCGGAATGTATTGCGCGGCACGCTCTTCGATCGACCCCTCGACCCGCTCGAAGCCATACATCGGGGTGTCCGAGGGCAATCGGTTCAGGAGCGGTTCGTAGACGACCGTCGAGCCGCCGGCCGGGTGGAACACGAACACCGGCGGTTTCGTGCTGCCCTCGGGTCGCGGCCGCAGCGTGCGGACGAACCCGTCGATCACGCCGGCCTCCAGGTACTCGCGCACCTTCTCGGCCAGCGCCTCGATGTTCTCCGACGTCACCACGTCCTCGACGCTGATCGGCCCCTCGGCGCGCTCCGACAGGCGCTGCGCCATCTTGGCGGCCTGCTCGTCGTCCAGCTTGGGCAGCGGATTGAAGATGCCGCCCGGGGACTTGCCGGTGACGATCGCCCACGTGGCGAACGTGACCCGCTCGGCCGCGTCGCGCGGCGGCACGTCGGAGTTGAGCGCCGCGGCGACCGCCTGCTGGTTCAGCGCCTCGGCGGCCCCGGCCAGGTTGGGTGCCGGCTGCGCCGCCCCATTGGATTGGGCGCCTTTGCCGTTGGGTCCCGACGGGTCGGTGGGGGGCGGCGGGATCGGCATGTCGGATGCCGACGGTGGCGCTGGTTGCGTTTCCGGCTCCGCCTGCGGGTCGGGCGCCGGGGCTGTCACCGTGCTCGGCGACGCGCCGCTCATCATTTCCGCCTGCAGCCGGGCGATCTCCTCGGCCGACTGCGTCTTCTGGTACTCGTGCAGCTGCTCGACCTCGTCGCGGTGCTCGACCGCGTACTTGATCAGCTCCTCGATGTTGTAGAGGTTGGCGTCGCGCACCGCGGCCAGCTGGATCGGCGGCAGGTCGAAGTCGTATTCGACCCGGTTCTTGATTCGCACCGCCATCAGCGAGTCCAGGCCGAGCTCGATCAGCGGGACCTCCCACGGCAGGTCCTCGGGTTCGTAGCCCATGGCCGCGCCGACGATCATGCCCAGGCGCTCCGCGACGGTCTCGCCCGTGTCAGGTGACCACTTGCCCACGCTGCCCGAGAAGTATCGGTTGGTCAGGCTGTCCGTCAGGGTTTCCGCATCCGCCTCGTCGACGGGGGCCTCCGGCACGGCCGCTGCCCCGTTGGACGGGGCCGTGATCGCGGCTGCGGCACCGACCGCG
Organism: Mycobacterium sp. E1386; assembly: GCF_001672745.1. Lineage (NCBI taxonomy): Bacteria > Bacillati > Actinomycetota > Actinomycetes > Mycobacteriales > Mycobacteriaceae > Mycobacterium > Mycobacterium sp. E1386. The sequence goes on along the minus strand of NZ_LZKH01000033.1, from coordinate 37,636 downwards.
GTCGGCAGGGCGACGCCGGCTTCCCCGGCCCGCGTCACCAGCGCGTCGTAGACCAGCGTGAAGGACTCGTCGATGCGGGCGTGCACCTGCACCGAGGCCCCGCCGGGGTGCCGGCTCAGCGTCGTCACCAGCCGGGCGTTCTCGCCGGGAACCGCGCGCTGCTCGGCGGCGGCCAGCTGCGCATCCGGCAGCACCGCTGCCGCGGCGGCTTTCACCAACGCCGCCAGGTCCGCCTGGCCGCGGGGGTTGTACTCCCACACGTGGCGACCGTCCGGCAGCGCGACGTGGTTGCCGGGCATCATCACCGACGCGTCGCCGGAGAAGTGCACGTCCAGCCAGTGCTCCTTGCGCTTGAAGCGGGTCGGCGGGATGTTCGCGTAGTCGGCCGGCCCGGCGGCGCGGGTGAACAGCGTCCAGATGTTCAGGTCGTGGCCGTAGACGTAGAGCTGCGCCATGGTCGAGATCATCGATTCGACCTCGTCCTGCTTGCGGGCCAGCGTCGGGATCAGCTGGGCGTCGTGCAGCCCGGCCGCGGCCGTGGTCAGCCCGACCTGCATGAGCGCGACCGGATTGGGCGCGAGCTCCAGGAAGGTGGTGTGCCCGCTGTCGACGGCGTTGCGGACGCCGTGGGTGAAGTAGACGCTGTGGCGCAGGCCCTTCTTCCAGTAGTCGACGTCGTGGATCGGCTCGCCGCCGGGCTTGATGTAAGTGCCCTCGTGCACGGTCGAGTAGATGCCGACGGTCGGGCTGGTCGGCTTGATGCCTTGCAGCTCCGCGGCGAGCTCGCCGAGCAGCGGGTCCATCTGCTGCGTGTGGCTGGCGCCCTTGGTCTGGAACTTGCGGGCGAACTTGCCCTCGGATTCCGCGCGGGCGATGATCGCGTCCACCTGCTCGGGCGGACCGCCGATAACGGTCTGCGTGGGGGCGGCGTAGACGCACACCTCCAGGTCCGGGAAATCGGAGAACACCGTCTTGATCTCGTCGGCGGAGTACTCCACCAGCGCCATCAGCCGGATGTACTCGCCGAACAGCATCGCCTCGCCCTCACCCATCAGGTGCGAGCGGGAGCAGATCGTCCGGGTGGCGTCGCGCAGCGACAACCCGCCGGCGAAGTACGCCGAGGCGGCCTCGCCCAGCGACTGGCCCACCACCGCGGCGGGCTTGGCGCCGTGATGCTTGAGCAGCTCACCGAGCGCGATCTGGATCGCGAAGATGGTGACCTGGGTGGTCTCGATGCCGTAGTCCTGCGAGTCGTCGAGGATCAGCTCGAGCACCGAGTACCCCAGCTCGTCCTGGATCAGCGCGTCGACCTTCTCGATCCACTCGGCGAAGACCTCGTTGCGCAGGTACAGGCTCTTGCCCATCTTGCGGTGCTGCGCGCCGAACCCGGCCAGCACCCACACCGGGCCGTTGGTCACCGGCCCGTCGACGCTGAACACGCCCGGCCGCTGCTTGCCCTCGGCGACGGCGCGCAGGCCCTTGATGGCCTCCTCGTGGTCGTGCGCCAGCACCACCGCGCGGGAGCGGCCGTGGTTGCGCCGCGACAACGCCCGCCCGATCGATTCCAGCGACGACGCCTGACCCTCCGGGCTTTCCATCCAGTCGGCCAGCTCGGCGGCCGCCGCCTTCTTGCGCGAGGTCAGAAACGCCGACACGGCGAGCGGGATCAGGGGCTTGGTCGGCTCCTCCGCCTCCTGTGCGGCGAGCTCTTCCAGCGCGATCTCTTTGAGCCGCAGCGCCTCGTCGGTGACGCCCGGCAGCTCGTATTCGTCCTCCGCGGGGGCCTCGGCATCCGGGATGATGTTGCCGAAGTCGTCGAACCGCAGCGCGTGGCTTTCCATCGTGGGGGCCTCGGCTGCGTCAGCGGCGGCCTTCACCTCGGGCTCGGGTTCCGGCTCACGCGCCTCTTTTTCCACGACGTCACGGGGCAAGACCTCGCGCACCACCAGGTGCGCGTTGGCGCCACCGAAGCCGAAGCTGGACACCCCGGCCAGCGCGTAGCCGCCGTAGCGCGGCCAGTCGGTGGCCTGGTCGATCACCTTCAGGCGCATCGCGTCGAAGTCGATGTAGGGGCTGGGCCCGGCGAAGTTGATCGACGGCGGCAGCTTGTCGTGCTGCAGGGCCAGCACCACCTTGGCCATGCTGGCTGCGCCGGCCGCCGACTCCAGGTGGCCCACATTGGTTTTCACCGCACCCAGCAGCGCCGGGCGGTCGGCCGGACGTCCCCGGCCGACGACGCGGCCCAGGGCCTCGGCTTCGATGGGGTCGCCCAGGACGGTCCCGGTGCCGTGCGCCTCGATGTAGTCGACGGTGCGCGGGTCGATGCCGGCGTCCTTGTAGGCCCGGCGCAGCACGTCGGCCTGCGCGTCCTGGTTGGGCGCGATCAGGCCGTTGGACCGGCCGTCGTGGTTGACCGCGCTGCCCGCGATCACGGCCAGAATCTGGTCGCCGTCGCGGCGGGCGTCGTCGACCCGCTTGAGCACCAGCATCCCGCCGCCCTCGGAGCGGGTGTAACCGTCGGCGTCGGAGGAGAACGACTTGATCCGGCCGTCGGGCGACAAGACCTGGCCGATCTCGTCGAAACCGAGCGTCACCACGGGAGTGATCAGCGCGTTGACACCCCCGGCGACCGCGACGTCGGCCTCGCCGTTGCGCAGGCCCTGCACGGCCTGGTGGATGGCCACCAGCGAGCTCGAGCACGCGGTGTCGACGGCGACCGACGGACCCCGAAAGTCATAGAAATAGGAGACCCGGTTGGCGATGATCGACGTCGCCGTTCCGGTGATGGCGTACGGGTGCGCGACGGTCGGGTCGGACACCGCCAGGAAGCTGTAGTCGTTGTTGGAGACGCCGACGTACACGCCGACGGACTGTCCGCGCAGGCTCGACGCCGGGATGTGCGCCTGCTCGAGCGCCTCCCAGGTCAGCTCCAGCGCCATCCGCTGCTGCGGGTCGATGTTGTCGGCTTCGGTCTTGGCCACCGCGAAGAACTCGGAGTCGAAACCCTTGATGTCCTTCAGGTAGCCGCCGCGGGTGCGGGCCTTCGCCATCCGCTCGGCCAGCCGCGGCTCCTCCAGGAACTCCGCCCAGCGACCCTCCGGTAGGTCGGTGATCGCGTCGCGGCCCTCCATCAGCGCTTGCCACGTCTCGTCGGGGCTGTTCATGTCGCCGGGCAACCGGGTCGACAAGCCCACGATCGCGATGTCGACGCGCTCGGCCGGGCCGTTGCGCGTCCAGTCCGAAACGTCGTCGCCCGATGTGTCGATCTCGGGCTCGCCCTCGATGATCCGCGTGGCGAGCGACTCGATGGTCGGATGCTGGAACGCCACCGCGACCGACAGGGTGACACCGGTCATGTCCTCGATGTCGGCGGCCATCGCCACGGCGTCGCGCGACGACAGGCCGAGCTCGACCATCGGCACCGACTCGTCGATGTCGTCCGGTGACTTCCCGACGGCCCGGCCCACCCAGTTGCGCAGCCATTCGCGCATCTCGGGGACCGTTAAGTCCGTCTTCTTGGCGGGCGGATTCTCCTGCTGGTCCTGGGGGTCGTCTAGTTCAGCCATGGTTCCTGGGTTCAGTCGTTAGCGCCGGCGAAGGCGGTCGGCGAACCGACACCGCTACGCAGGCTGCCGTCGAGGTAGGCGGCGCGGCACGCGCGGCGCCCGATCTTCCCGCTGGAGGTACGCGGAATGGTTCCGGCCTGCACCAGCAGCAGGTCGCGGATGGTCACCCCGTGACGGACGGCGATGGCCGCCCGGATCTCGTCCGCGATCGGCTGGTACTCGAGCTTGTGCGTGCCGGGGGCACGCTCGGCCACGATCACCAACTGCTCGGAGCTGTCGTCGGGGTCGTGCTTCAGGCCGGTGTGCGGGTTGTCGAACACCTCCTGCGGCAGCTGGTTGGCCGGCACGGAGAACGCGGCCACGTAGCCGGTGCGCAGGGCGCGGCTTGCCTCCTGGGCCGAGTACTCGAGGTCCTGCGGGTAGTGGTTGCGGCCGTCGATGATGACGAGGTCCTTGATCCGGCCCGCGATGTAGAGGTGACCGTCGTGGTAGGTGCCGTAGTCGCCGGTGCGCACCCACATGCCGTCGTCCGGGGCGCCCTCGGCGTGCGACTGGCTGATGCGCGACTTGAGGAGGTTGCGGAAGGTCTCGGTGGTCTCGTCTTCCTTGCCCCAGTAGCCGGTGCCCATGTTGTTGCCGTGCAACCAGATCTCGCCGATCTGCCCGTCGGGCAGCTCGCTGGCGGTGTCGGGGTCCACGATGACGGCCCACTCGTCGACGCCGATGATGCCGGCGGAAACCTGCGCGACGGCCTTGGGCGAATCGGGGGCCACCTCGACGAAGCGCTGCTTGTTCAGCTCGTCGCGGTCGACGTGGATGACCCTGGGCGCCTCGTCCATGGGCGTGGTGGACACGAACAGCGTGGCCTCGGCCAGGCCGTAGGACGGCTTGATCGCCGTCTCGCGCAGGCCGTAGGGCGCGAACGCCTCGTAGAACTTGCGCATCGACGCTGGGGACACCGGCTCGCTGCCGTTGAGGATCGCCTTGACGTTGCTCAGGTCCAGCGGTGGCTCGCCGTCCTTGGGGACGCCGCGCACCGCGGCGTGCTCGAACGCGAAGTTCGGCGCGACGGTGACGACCTCGCAGTTCGGCGCGTCTTCGGGCTTGCGTGCCATCTCCCGGATCCAGCGGCCGGGCCGGCGCACGAACGCCGCCGGAGTCATGAACGTGAAGTTGTAACCGAGCACCGGCGACAGCAGCGCCGTGATCAGGCCCATGTCGTGGAAGAACGGCAGCCAGGACAGACCGCGGTCGCCCTCCTTGCCCTCGAGGCCGTTGAGCACCTGCAGCACGTTGGTGGGCAGGTTCAGGTGGGTGATCTGCACGCCGGTCGGGGTACGGGTGGAGCCGGAGGTGTACTGCAGGTAGGCGATGGTGTTCTCGTCGGCCTCGGGCTCGACCCAGGTGGACGCCACCTCGTTGGGCACCGCGTCGACGGCGATCACGCGGGGCCGTTCCTTGGCCGAGCGCGCGCGGATGAACTTGCGGACGCCTTCCGCGGCCTCCGTGGTGGTCAGGATGGTCGACGGCGTGCAGTCGTCGAGCACCGCGTGCAGCCGGCCCACGTGACCCGGCTCGCCCGGGTCGAACAGCGGCACCGCGATCCGGCCGGCGTACAGCGCGCCGAAGAAGGCGATCAGGTAGTCCAGGTTCTGGGGGCACAGGATGGCGATGCGGTCACCGGGCTGGGTGACCTGCTGCAACCGGGCGCCCACCGCCCTGTTGCGGGCGCTGAAGTCGCGCCAGACGATGTCGCGGTACACCCCGTCGCGCTCGGTGGAGTAGTCGATGAAACGGTAGGAAAGCTTGTCGCCGCGGACCCTCGCCCACTTCTCAACGTGCTTGACCAGGTTGGTGTTCTCCGGGAACCTGATCTTTCCATTCACGATGAACGGGTTGTGGTACGGCATTCCGCTCTCCTGTCACACCTGTTTTAGGTCGGCGTGCGCCGACGTTTTGTCCTCTGGTCGGCGACGCCGACGGTTTCCATCTCTACGCGGACCAGCCCTCGCGCGGCGCCACGGGCGCCGGCCTCCTGCTCATCACAGGCCGGCGTCTAGCAGGACCGGGTCCGCAACAAAGTCTTATAGCTCTTAAATTCCTCTTAATGTTAAGGGGCTGCCCGCAGCACACCAAATCACAAGGTACCGCTGATATGAACCCGTGACGGGCTCCTGGCTGCTGTGTCCCGCCGCCGGTCATCCATGTTTGGGGTGGGGCGCATTATTGATCAGTCCTTGAACCCAATTCAAGGTCCAATCCGTCGCCGCCTGTCCGTCGGCATTCCAGAACTCCGTCGTCGCGTACAAGGCGTGGATTGGCTGTCCGGCATTCCCCGCCAGCGTGTTGAGCGTGTTGGGCAGGTTGGCCACGCTGAACGCCTCCTGCGGCGCGGCGCAGATGAGGTCGCCCGGCGCGCAGATCTCGTTGGTCTTGTCGTTGAGCGCACCGAAGCCTCCGGGCCGCGCCCCGGTCATCGTCAACCCCAGCCCGGACAGCACCGGCACCTCGTGCAGCGTGACCTCGGCGCCCTGCCCCGGCGGGTTGGGCCCGACATCGTTGCCCACCCCGGGCTGGCGGCGACCGTCGGCGATCAAGGTCACACCGAGCACCAGGTCGTCGTCGACGGGTCCGCGACCGTTGCCGATGTCGCTGGCGATGTCACCGGCGATCACCGCGCCTTGGGAAAAGCCCATCAAGACGTAACTGGTCAGCGGGCACTTGGCGTTCATGTCCGTCATCGCCTGGACCGTCGCACGGGTGCCCTCGGCGCGGCTTTCGTTGTACGACATCTGCGTGTCACCGCTGAGCGGGTTGTGGAACTGCGCGGTGTAGGGAGTGGTGTACTCCTGCACCCTGGACGCGGGGAACTGCTGGCTGATCGCCGCGGTCACCTTGTGCAGCAACGCGTTGGGAAATTGCATCGGGTTGGCCGGATCGTCCTGCGGGGCGGACTCCCAGGTGCCGGGGACGTTGACCAACTGGACGTCGGGACACGACGCGTCCTGCGAAGCGGGCCGGGGCTTGTGCGGGTGGGTGGTGGTGGACGGCGCCGGCAGCACGCCGGGCGGCACCGCACTGGGCGGCGATTCGCGGTGGCGCAGCAAGACCACCACGGCCACGATCACCAACAGCACCACGACCGCCATCGCACACGCGGCGGCCCAGGCGAGGACTCGGTGGCGCTTACGCTGGGCGTTGGTAGCCATGTTCTCCTGCTAGCAGAGCGGGTGGATCGCGACGCGGTCCTCCCGACCCCTGCCGCACACCACTACACGGTACCGGCTCGCCCGACGACGTCCGTCGGACAGCGACCACAGGCGAATGGCGCCGACCCGCTAGCGAATGGCGCCGACCCGCTTCACCCGGCTGCGCCGCGCTCGCGATCGCCGCTAGCGAATGGCGCCGACGATGTCACCCGACATGGCGCCCAGCTGCCCCGACCACGAGCCCCAGCCGTTGTCGCCGCCGCCCGGGAAGTCGAAGTGACCGTTGTGCCCGCCGTTGCTGCGGTACTGCTGATAGAACTCCCGGGAGCTGCCCATCGCCGCGCCCGCCTGGCCGATCATGGCGGCGTCGTCGCCGCCCATATTGGTCGGGCTGTAGACCCAGACGCGAGTGTTGTTCTGCGCCAGCAGCGAGGCGTGGACGTAGGGGTCGTGCCACTTCCACCGGCCCAGCTGCGGGGCGCCCCACATCCCGTTGCCGTCCACACCGCCGAATTGCTGCAGGCCGGCCAGGATCGCGCCGTTGTAGTTGGTGCTGGACGGATATAGGAATCCGGACAGCGAACCCGCGAAGCCGAAGCGGTCGGGGTGGAAGGCGGCCAGCGCCATCGCGCCATAGCCACCCTGCGAGGCGCCGACGGCGGCGTGGCCACCGGGCGCCAGGCCCTTGTTGGCGGACAGCCAGTTGGGCAGCTCGCTGGACAGGAAGGTGTCCCACTGCTTGCTGCCGTCCTGCTCCCAGTTGGTGTACATGCTCCACGCACCGCCCGCAGGCGCCACTACCGAGATGCCTTTGCCGCCCAGCGTGTTCATCGCGTTGCCCGCGGTGACCCAGTTGCTGACGTCCGGGGCCGCGTTGAATGCGTCCAGCAGATAGACCGCGTGCGGACCGCCGGCCAGGAAGGCCACCGGGATGTCGCGGCCCATCGCCGCCGACGGCACCATCAAACTCTCGTAACCGGCCGCCCGCGCGCGGCCGGCCGGTCCGCCCGTCACCGTCACACCGATCAAGCCGACCGCCAGCGCGACCACGGAGATCATCCGAAGAAGCGCTGGCATACCCCGCACGACCCTCATGTCCACCCTCCATCGTCTAGTCGCTGTGGAGCACATTAGCCAGCGCCGTAGCTCCCCCGCCCGCGGGGTAGTGAAACAAATCACACACCAAAACAACCAGCGGCGGAAACCCGAAGGTTTCCGCCGCCAGTCGCGTCGTTCTTGGGCTTAGGTGCCCTGGCCGTTGCCGGCAGCAGCGGCGGGAGCCGGAGCGGCCGTGGCCGGACCGGCGCCAGGCGTGGCGCCCAGGGTCGCCTGCAGGTCAGGCTTCATCGCCTGCAGCTGCGCACCCCAGTACGGCCAGTCGTGCGTGCCGTTGGCGTCGAAGTTCCACACCGCGTTGTTGCCGCCGGCGGCTTTGTACGCGTCCTGGAACTTCAGGTTGCTGGTCCGCACGAAGCCCTCCAGGAACTTGGCGGGCAGGTTGTCGCCACCGAGGTCGGACGGCTTGCCGTTACCGCAGTACACCCAGATCCGGGTGTTGTTGGCGACCAGCTTGCTGACCTGCAGCGACGGGTCGTTGCGCGCCCACGCCGGGTCCTCCTTCGGGCCCCACATGTCGGCGGCCTTGTAGCCACCCGCGTCACCCATGGCCAGGCCGATCAACGACGGCCCCATGCCCTGGGACGGGTCCAGCAGCGCCGACAGCGAGCCGGCGTAAGTGAACTGGTTCGGGTGGTATGCGGCCAGGATCAGGGCCGACGATCCGGCCATCGACAGACCCACGGCGGCGTTGTTGGTCGACTTGACCTGCTTTTGCGCCGCGAGGTACGCCGGCAGCTCGCTGGTCAGGAAGGTCTCCCACTTGTAGGTGGTGCAGCCGGCCTTACCGCAGGCGGGCTTGTACCAGTCGGAGTAGAAGCTGGACTGGCCGCCGACCGGCATGACCACGGCAATGCCCGACTGGTTGTACCACTCGAACGCCGGGGTGTTGATGTCCCAGCCGTTGAAGTCGTCCTGGGCGCGCATACCGTCGAGCAGGTAGAGCGCGGGTGCGTTGGCCCCACCGCTTTGGAACTGGACCTTGATATCGCGGCCCATTCCTGCGGAAGGAACCTGCAGGTACTCCACCGGCAGACCGGGGCGCGAGAACGCGCCGGCGGTCGCCGAGCCCCCCACGGCGCCAATCAGGCCCGAGAGCAGGGCCGCACCAGCGGCCGCCACCACGAGCCGGCGCGGCATACCTGCCACGGCGCCGCGAAACCTGTCGACAAGCGTCATCCTTGCTTCCTCATCCTTTCGGCGCGCCCATCACCCGGACGCGTCCATGATTTGGGTCGTACTGCATACGATCTCCGCGCAGCAGTGCTCGTGTAGTCAACCACACCTACAGCCGTCGAGTCGCATCGAGGCCGCCACGCAAAGCGTCATTCGGCGGTCGTTACCCGGGGTTTTCCAGGCGAAACATCGACGCCTTTTGTGGCGTTTGCGCATGTGCTTGGGCACGACTGCCAGCTGGTGAAGGCCCAAATGTGATGTTGCTGGCAATCTTTCATGGGCGTGAATCGTGATCGTTTTGAGATCGGTCGAAAATACTTCTGCGCGCGGCTTACTCGCGAGGCGGCGGCGGGACCTCTTCGGGCACTGGGAGACCGCATCTGGCGAGCTCATAACGCGGAACGCGGTCGATCCGGTATTTGGTGAATTCATAGGAATGCAGCAGGTTGGAGAGGAATCGGTGCGGGGTCATCGGTGCGCGCACCGAACTCAGCACCGCCTTGGTCTCGGGGCATTGCAGGGCCGTCACCGCCTCTGCGACCCACTGCTGGTCCAGATAACCCGGGATGCCGGGATACACCTTCACCCACGGTCCGTCGGCGATCACCCAATCCGGGAAGAGGTTCTTGTCGTGCCCGATGCGGCCGTGCTTCAACCGTTCCGTGTGTTGCGCAAGCGGATTCGCCAATCCGATCTGGTCGATCACCCTGACATCAAGCCCGACGTTCATGCCCACCATGCCGAGGTTGGTGAAAAACACTGTGTGCTGCGGCTTTTGGGGCGGCTTGTCGGGGCCCTGCTGCGCCTGCGGCACCAAGTCCCACTGGATGTAATTGCCCGACGGCAGCAGTAACGCGCCGTCCGGGGTGTTGTCGAGCGCCGTCAGGATGGCCGCCATCCTCGGATACCCCAGGTAGTCGGCGGCGGTCAGCGGATGCGCGTGACCGGTGGCCTGCGCGTAGAAGCGCCGCTCGTCGACGATGCCGGTGTAGGTGACGTGGGTGGCGTCGTCACCCATTCCCGGTGAATTCGCCGCCCACAGCGACCAACCCGCGACACCCAGCCACAGCGCACTCGCCGCGCCGAGCACCCAATAGCCCGTCTCCCGCGAGTAGTCCTGGCCGTCCGGTATGGCCACCGGGATCACGGCCACCGGGGCCAGCAGGCAGAAAAGTGGCGCAAGCAGCACCCGCCCGTGCATGAAGTCGCCGCCCTGCCGGATCCAGTAGAGCGCCTGCAGCAGGCCGCTCACCAGAACGAAGGCCACGACGGCCGGGGGGCTTTGGACCGCCCGGGCGAGCCGACCGTAGTTGGGCGACAGCGCGGGGCGCAGGAATGAGGGCCGGCGGCGGGCGGCGAGCAGCAGCACCCCGAGCGGCACGAGGAGTACCACCGGCACCCAGACCGCGTAGGGCGCGTCGAAATTCGAGAGGTAGATCATGCCCTGGGACCACTTGTCGCCGGCCGCGTCCTTGGCCAGGGCGGTGCCGGGCACCAGCAGGCCGTAGTAGCCCATCCGGAAGATCTCATAGCCCACCGGCAGCAGGCCGCCGGCCACCACGACCAGCACCCGACGGCGCCACGTCCGCGCCGCGATCAACATCATGATCAGCGCCAGCCCGCCCATCAGCGCCAGATCGGGCCGGACCAAGACGCTGAAACCGGCCACGAACGCCAGCGCACCGATGAAGAGCCTGCGATCCGGGCGGTTGCGCACCGGCTGGGCCCAGCAGACCATCATCCACCAGAGCAACCCGAGGTAAGCCAGGGTCAGCCCGCTCTCCAGCCCCGAGGTGGCGAAGTCACGCGCGGGCGGCAGCGCGACGTAGACCATCGCCCCGGCGGGCAGCATCACGGCCCTGCGGCCCCGCAGGCTGGGCGCATACAACCGGGCGGCCCCCAGCATGAGCAGCGCCACACCCGCAACCGAAAGCGTCAGGGCCAGCGCCAGCGCCACGTATTCCATGCGCATCGGCCCGCCCACCCAGCTGCCGACATACATCAGATAGGTCCAGGCCGTCGAGGTGTTGGCCTCCACCCGCTCGCCCTGGTTGAAGACCGGGCCGTTGCCGGCCAGCAGGTTGCGGACCGTACGCAGCACGATCAGCCCGTCATCGGCGATCCAGCGCCGCTGCCAGGCGCCCCAGGCGAACAGGACGGCGACAACCACCACGCTGATCCAGAGGCTGACCCGGACCAGGGCGGTGTAGGGGAATACCGGCCAGCCCAACCGCCTGATGACCGGCCGTCCGCGCATCATGCGCGCCTTGAGGGCCTGCAGTTCGGAGCTAGCCGAAGGCAACGGCGGCTCCAACTGTCGCGATCCAGGTCAGCGCCAGCAGTTGCAACACCCGATCCCGCAGCGCGATGTCCTCGGGCTCGCCAGCCAGCCCGCCGTCCACGTCCACCGCGTACCGCAGGATGGCGATGGTGAACGGGACCATCGACACCACGAACCAGCCGGCCGCGCCGTGCTCCCGGTCGAACGCCCACAGCCCGTAGCAAACCACCAGCGCCGTGGCCGACAACGTCCAGACGAACCGCAGATAGGTGCTGGTGTAGTTCTCCAGCGCCTTGCGGATCTTGGCCCCGGTGCGCTCGGCCAGTTGCAGCTCGGCGTACCGCTTGCCGGCCACCATGAACAGCGACCCGAAGGCCATCACCAGCAAGAACCACTGGGTCAGGCGGATGTCGGTGGCCGCGCCCCCGGCGATGGCCCGCAGCAGATATGCCGACGACACGATGCAGATGTCCATCACCGCTTGGTGTTTGAGGCCATAGCAGTAGCTCAGTTGCATGGCGAGGTAGACGGCCATCACCAGCGCCAGATTGGGGGTGATCCACCAGCCGATGACCAGCGAGGCGACGCCCAGCACCACCGCGAGGGCATACGCCAGCCATTCCGGCACGACGCCCGCGGCGATCGGGCGGAACCGCTTGGTGGGGTGCTCGCGGTCGGCCTCGACGTCGCGCACGTCATTGATCAGGTAGATCGCCGACGCGGCGAGGCAGAACGCCACGAACGCGCCCAAGGCGGGGTATGCCTTGTCCAGCACGTCGTGGTAGTGGTAGCGCACCGGGCCGCCCAACGCGGCCAGCGGCGCGGCCAGCACCAGAACGTTCTTCACCCACTGGCGCGGGCGGATCGCCTTGACGACCCCGATCACCACGTTGCCCGACGGGCCCGTCACCACGTCCTCACTCATTCGGCCAGACCTTCCGCGCCCGGCCCTCGAGCCGGACGGTGATTCGAGCGACGATGGCTCCGAGGGCGATGCCGCAGGCCACGTCGCTGGGATAGTGCACCCCCAGCAGCATGCGCGACAACGCCATCGGGGGAACCAAGACGGCGGGCAGCGGCAGGCCGGTGATCCGGCCCATCAGGATGGCCGCGGCCGTCGTCGAGGTGGCGTGTGCTGACGGGAAACTCAGCCGGCTGGGCGTGCCGACGTTCACCACGACGGCCGGATCGTGGGGCCGCTGACGCCGCACCACCCGCTTGACCAACACGGCGGCGGCGTGCGCGGCGAACGCGCCGGCCCCGGCCACCAGCCACTCCCGGCGCCGCTTCGGCATCAGCAGCGCGCCCACGGCCGCGACGGCCAGCCAGCCGATGCTGTGCTCGCCGAAGTGCGACAGACCGCGCGCCGCCGTCAGCACGCCGGGCTGGTCGGCCAGGGCCGACTGCACAGCCACCAGCGCGGCCACCTCACCCGTAGGGGGTGGCGATTCAGGCATGCTCTCGCTCGGCAGGTAGCAGCGCCGTCTCCCACTTCTGCTTGCTGGACAGCACGGGCAACGCGTCCCGGTACGTTTTGCGCATCTCGTCGAACCGGCTCACCAGCCGGCGCTGCCGCCGCAGCGAGGCGAACAGCAGCTGGAACATCTTGCGGCGGTCGCGCTGCCGGTACACCACGCCGCACCCGTCGGCCGTCGTCACGGTGACGCCGTCGACGGTGCACAACCGGAACCAGCGCGCGTCCTGGGTCGGCACGTTGAATTGCGGGCGGCGGTGGGCTTCGGGATCGGCCTTGGTGGCGTTGTGCGCGATGCCGCGGGCCAGCCGATAACCGATCGACACCGGGTTGACCGGCGGCTTCATCGCCCTGGTCTTGTTCGACGGCGGCGGCAGTTCGCTCGCCGCCGGGAGCACCACCGCGTCCGGATATTCCTTGCGCAGCCGATGTACCTCGGGCAGAGCGGATTCCAGGATCGAGAAGATGTGCTCGGGTCCGGCCAGGAAGTCGTCGATGGCCCGGTTCTGGATCGCCACGGTCGAATACTCAAGGCAGGCAAGATGTTTCAGCGTCGCCTTCAGGTGGCTGCGAACCAGTCCGGTGATGTCACCGTCCCAGTGCATCGCGGCGACGACCAGTCGGTTGCGCAGATGGAAGTACGCCTGCCAGTCGATGGCGTCGTCCTTGTCGCTCCAGGCCATGTGCCAGATCGCCGCGCCGGGCAGCGTGACGGTCGGATACCCGTGCTCTCCCGCACGCAGGCCGTATTCCGCGTCGTCCCACTTGATGAACAGCGGCAGCGGCTGGCCCAGCTCCTCGGCGACCTGCCGCGGGATCATGCACGTCCACCAACCGTTGAAGTCGACGTCGATGCGCCGGTGCAGCAGCGCGCTCCGGGCGTTCTTGTCGTTCAACGGGAATTGGGCGAAGTCGTGGTCGTACTCCGCGTGCGGTGCGGCCGTCCACATGAAGTTCGACTGGTTGACGACCTCGCCCATGATGTGCAGGTGCGACGGCTCCTGCAGGTTGAGCATCTGGCCGCCGATGAGCATCGGCGTCTTGGCGAAGCGGTGCAACGCCAGCACCCGCAGGATCGTGTCCGGCTCGATGCGGATGTCGTCGTCCATGAACAGAATCTGTTGGCAGTCCGTGTTTTTCAGCGCCTCGTACATCACGCGGCTGTAACCGCCAGAACCGCCGAGATTGGGTTGGTCGTGGATGGACAGCCGGTTGCCCAGGCCGGCGGAGGCGGCCGGGAAGTCCGGGTGATCGCGCACCTTGCGGGTGCCCTGGTCGGGGACGATCACCGCCCCAATCACCTCGTCCACCAACGGATCCGCGGTCAGGTCGGCCAGCGCGTTGACGCAGTCGGCGGGCCGATTGAACGTGGGGATGCCGACGGCGATGTTGGCCGTGCCCGGGGCGGGCTCGGTCGCATACCAGCCACCGCTCACCAGGTTGACCGCGGTGTCCGTGGTGATGTCGAACCAGATCCAGCCGCCGTCCTCGAACGGCTTGAGCGGCACCTCGATCTCCACGATTGCGGGCTGGTCGTCGGTGCCGACGAATTGGCGGCCGTCCACGGAGATCCGCACCCCGGTGGCCTTCGTCCGGTACAGGTCGACGCGTCCGGTTCCGGTCAGCTCGACCCGCAGCACCACCGACGTGCAGATCGACCAGCGGCGCCAGTAGCTCGCGGGGAACGCATTGAAGTAGGTGGCGAACGACACCTCGGACTCTTTGCCGATCTCCAGCGAAGTGCGGCTGGTCGCGTGCGCGCGCCGCGCATTGGTGGTCGATTCCTCCAAGTACAGCTTGCGCACGTCGAGGGGCTCCCCCGGACGCGGCAGGATGATCCTGGAAAGCAGGCTTACAGCAGTCATCAGGCGCCGCTCCTCCCCGTCGCCGGCGCGCCCCCCGCGCCTTCCTCCACTAAAGCTTTGCCGTCGCGCAGGTGCGGCGCGACGGTGTTGTCGTACATGTTCAGTGCGCTGGCAATCGCCATGTGCATGTCCAGGTATTGATAGGTGCCCAACCGGCCACCGAAAAGCACCTTGTTGGAGGCGGTTTCGGCCTTCGCCCGCGCTCGGTACGCGGCGAGCAGGGTGCGGTCGGCCTCGGTGTTGATCGGATAGTAGGGCTCGTCGTCGTCCTCGGCGAACCGCGAGAACTCCCGCATGATCACCGTCTTGTCGGTGGGGTAGTCGCGCTCGGGGTGGAAGTGGCGGAACTCGTGGATGCGGGTATAGGGCGGGTCCGGGTCGTTGTAGTTCATCACCGGGGTGCCCTGGAAATCACCGATCGGCAGCACCTCGACCTCGAAATCCAGTGTGCGCCAACCGAGCCGGCCCTCGGCGTAGTCGAAGTAGCGGTCCAGCGGGCCGGTGTACACGACGGGCGCATCCGGGCTTTCCGCCCGCAGCTGGTCGCGGACCTCGAACCAGTCGGTGTCCAGCCGGACCTCGATGCGGTCGTCGGCGGCCATGTTCTGCAGCCACGCCGTGTACCCGTCTACCGGCAGACCCTCGTAGGTGTCGCTGAAGTATCGGTTGTCGAAGGTGTAGCGCACCGGCAGCCGGGTGATGTTGGACGCGGGCAGTTCCTTGGGGTCGGTCTGCCACTGCTTGGCGGTGTAGTTCTTGAGGAATGCCTCGTAGAGCGGCCGGCCGACCAGTGAGATCGCCTTCTCCTCGAAGTTCTGCGCGTCCTCGGTTTTGATCTCGGCGGCCTGCTCGGCGATCAGCTTGCGCGCTTCGTCCGGGGTGAAGTATCTGCCGAAGAACTGCGACACCAGGCCCAGCCCCATCGGGAACTGGTAGGCCTGCCCGTCGTGCATGGCGAATACCCGGTGCCGGTAGTCGGTGAAGTCGGTGAACTGCCGCACGTAGTCCCAGACCCTCTTATTAGAGGTGTGGAACAGGTGGGCGCCGTATTTGTGGACCTCGATGCCCGTCTGCGGCTCGGCCTCGGAATAGGCGTTGCCGCCGATGTGCGGGCGGCGTTCAACCACGAGCACGCGCTTCCCGAGTTGGGTAGCCACGCGCTCGGCAATGGTCAGGCCGAAGAATCCAGAGCCGACGACGAGGAGATCGAAACGAGCGGTCATCGGTTGCTTAGGGTATCCGACCGCGTCGGCCTAACCCATCTGGCGAGGCCAGGGAGTCCGCCTTCGGCCAAATGACGGCGCCCGCGGGACGCCTCCAAGGAGGATCACAGCCCGAGTCGCAATTACCTCACGATTCAATATCACCACTCTAGTCACAGCAATCTCACTCGTACCATCGACTCTGTGTGGTTCTCGCCGGCTAGAACGGCAGGCCGCACCGAAACAACACAGTTGAGATTGAGTTGTCCAGATTGAGGAGACTTCCGTGCCGAACCGACGCCGACGCAAGCTTTCGACAGCCATGAGCGCGGTCGCCGCCCTGGCAGTGGCGAGTCCTTGCGCATACTTCCTTGTCTACGAATCGACGGCCGGCAGCAAGCAGCCCGAGCACCACGACTTCAAGCAGGCTGCCGTGATGACCGACCTGCCCGGCGAGCTGATGGGAGCGCTGTCGCAGGGGCTGTCGCAATTCGGGATCAACCTGCCCCCGGTGCCCGCTCTGAACGGCGGCACCGCCGCCAGCACTCCTGGCCTGGCCAGCCCCGGCCTGGGGACCCCAGGGCTGGGGACGCCTGGCCTGACCAGTCCGGGCTTGACCAGTCCGGGCTTGACCAGTCCGGGCTTGACGAGCCCGGGACTCACCAGTCCCGGTTTGACGAGCCCGGGTCTGGCGAGCCCCGGCCTGACGCCCACGACGCCGGGACTCACCGCGCCCGGCGCGCTGCCGACCACCCCGGGCGCCGGAGTGGCGACCCCGGGCGCGGGGCTCAACCCGGCGCTTTCCAACCCCGGGCTGACCAGCCCGGCCGGAGTCGCGCCCGGACTGGGCACCCCGACGGCCGCGGGTGAAGTGCCGATCACCGCTCCGGCCAGTTTGGACCCGGGCGCCGACGGCACCTACCCGATCCTCGGCGACCCGTCGTCCTTCGGCAACGGATCACCGCTCGGTGGCGGTGGCACCGGCCTCGGCGGCGGTGGCGGCAGCAGCAGTGGCGGCGGCGGCCTGGTCAACGACGTGATGCAGGCGGCCAACCAGCTCGGTGCAGGCCAGGCCATCGACCTGCTCAAAGGCCTGGTAATGCCGGCAATCACGCAGGGCATGCAGCACGGCGCCGCGGGTGCCCTCCCGGGTGCCGCGGGTGCCCTCCCGGGTGCCGCCGGTGCCCTCCCGGGTGCCGCAGGCGCCCTGCCGGGTGCCGCCGGTGCCCTGCCGGCCGCCGCGGGCGCTCTGCCGGGTGCCGCTGGCGCCCTGCCCGGTGCAGCCGGCGCCCTGCCGGCCGCCGCGGGCGCTGCCGGTGCGTTGCCGGCCGCCGCGGCCGCTGCGCCGGTCCTGCCCCCCGTCTAGAACTCAGGCGAACCCTTCAACCAGACGGCACCGCAGATTCTTCTGCGGTGCCGTCGATTTTCGTGCAGATTCGCACGGCCGCAGTTCGTGTCGTCTCATCATTAACATTAGAAACACAAGTAACATCGCCTGGTGTCTCCTAGTCGCGGGCCGACGACGTTGCTCACCGCCATCGCGGCGACCGTCGTCATCGTGTCCTGGGTGGCGGACACGACGCGCGACCGCGGCACGGCCGGCACACCGCCGGCCCGCGGCACCCAGCTCGCCGAACAGCCGCTGGTCGGGCTGGGCGGCGGCGTCACGGTTCGCGAGATCGGGCAGAACACCCCGTTTTCCCTCGTCGCGCTCACCGGCGACCTGGCCGGCACGTCGACCCGGGTACGAGCGAAGCGTCCCGACGGTTCGTGGGGGCCCTGGTACCAGACCGAGTACGAGACGGCGGCGCCCGACGGCGCGACAACCGCCGGGTCACTCGAGGGACCGCGCGGGACCGACCCGGTGTTCGTCGGCACCACCACTACCGTCCAGATCGCCGTCACCCGCCCAATCGACGCGCCGGTGACCCAAGCGCCGCCCGCGCCGCCCAACGAGACCGGCCTCGGCTACAAGCCGGCGTCCCGGGAACAACCGTTCGGGCAGAACATCTCAGCCGTCCTGATCTCGCCGCCACAAGCGCCGGTGGAGACGCAGTGGACACCGCCGTCGGGGGTCTTGATGCCCGGCCAGGCACCGGCCATCATCAGCCGGGCACAGTGGGGCGCCGACGAGTCGCTGCGTTGCGGTAGTCCTCAGTACGACAACGGGATTCGCGCCGGGGTGGTGCACCACACCGCGGGCAGCAACGACTACTCCCCGCTGGAATCGGCCGGGATCGTCAAGGCCATCTACACCTATCACAGCAAGACCCTGGGGTGGTGCGACATCGCCTACAACGCCCTGGTCGACAAGTACGGCCAGGTGTTCGAGGGCAGCGCCGGGGGGCTCACCAAAGCGGTCGAGGCGTTTCACACCGGGGGGTTCAACCGCAACACCTGGGGTGTGGCGATGATCGGCAATTTCGACGACGTGCCGCCGACGTCGATCCAGCTGCGCACCCTGGGCCGGCTGCTGGGCTGGCGGCTGGGCTTGGACGGCGTTGACCCCAAGGGCACGGTCGCATTGGAGTCGGCGGGTAGCCACTACACCACCTTCCCGGCAGGTTCCGTCGCGACGCTGCCCACGATCTTCACCCACCGCGACGTCGGCAACACCGACTGCCCGGGCAACGCCGCTTACGCACTCATGGACGAAGTACGCGACATCGCTTCGCATTTCAACGATCCGCCGGAGGAATTGATCAAGGCCCTGCAGGGCGGCGCGATCTACGAGCACTGGCAGGCCATCGGCGGCATGAACAGCGCGCTGGGCGCGCCGACCTCACCGGAGGACAGCGCGGAGGGCGACGCCCGGTACGTCACGTTCGCCCGGGGCGCGATGTACTGGTCGCCCGAAACCGGCCCCCAGCCGATCACCGGCGCGATCTACGACGCCTGGGCGTCGCTGAGCTACGAACGCGGTCCGCTCGGCTTGCCCACCAGCGCCGAAATCCAAGAGCCGCTAAGGATTACGCAGAACTTCCAGCACGGAACCCTGAACTACGACCGACTGACCGGCAACGTCACCGAGGTCGCCGAGGGAATCACGACGCCGCTGTCGACGGAGTCACCGAGCGGTCCGACCGTGGCGCCCGAACACTTCTCGCTGCCGGTGCACCCGTCCGCCACTTAGCCGAAGAGCCTTCTCAGAGCCACCAGCGTTCCAGCACGCGGCCCACCCCGTCCTCATTGTTGCCGGTGGTGACCTCGTCGGCCGCGCTCAGCACGTCGGGATGGGCGTTGCCCATCGCCACGCCATGACCGGCCCAGCGCAGCATCGGTAGGTCGTTGGGCATGTCGCCGAACGCCACCACCTCTTCGCTGGCGATCTGTAGGGGCTTGGCGATCTCGTCCACCCCGGTGGCCTTGCTGGTGCCCAGCGGCACGATTTCCACCAGTCCATTGTTGGTGGAGTAGGTGATGTCGCCCTCGATGCCGACATGCTTGGCCAGCGCGGCGGCCATATCGGCGCTGCGGGCGCCGCTTCGGCGGATGAGCAGCTTGATTGCCGGGGCGCTGAGCAGATCCTCGATCGACACCTCGGTGTTGTCCGGGTTCAGCCAGGCATGTTCGTAGCCGGGCGAGCTGATGAACTGCGGGGTCGCCGTGTCGTGGGCGCGTTCGCCGATTCGCTCGACGGCCAGGCCGGCCCCCGGAATGACGCGGGTCGCGAGCTCCGCCAGCTCGGCCAGCGTGTCCACGGGCAGCGTGCGCGTCGACAGCACCCGGTCGGCCGCTGGATCGTAGATGACGGCACCGTTGGCGCACACCGCGATCGGCGCGAAGCCGAGCGCGTCGACGACCGGGCGTATCCAGCGCGGCGGGCGGCCGGTCGCCACGACGAACGTCGCGCCGGCGGCGACGGCGGCACGCACGGCGTCGCGGGTGCGCGCAGTGATGGTTTCGTTGTCGTCGAACAGGGTGCCGTCGACGTCACAGGCGATGAGCGCCGGCAAGGTCATCTGACGGTTCCGCGTTCGCAGGTCGCCGGTCTGATCAATGCACTCCGCTCTGGTCCTGTCCCGGTCGGGTGACGCCGTCGGTGCCGTATTTCTGCATCCGCGCCTGCAATTCCGACAGTCGGATCGCCCGGGAATCTTCCTGGGTGGGCGCGGAGCCGCCGAGCCGCCTCGGCACCCAGAACTCGCCCTCCGGGTGCGGGTATTCCTCCTGCACCCGGTACAGCAACTCGTTCATCGCGACGCGCAGCGCGACGTTGAGCTGCTCCGGTGTGCCCTGCGGCGGCAGCGGGCGCCCGGCGGCGACGGTGATCGGAACCTTGTTGCGCCACACCTTCTTTGGATGATCCTTCGGCCAAATCCGATGGGCGCCCCAGACGATCACCGGAACGACCGGCACCTGGGCGTCCAGCGCCATCCGGGCCGCACCGGTCTTGAACTCCCGGAGCTCGAAGCTGCGGCTGATCGTGGCTTCGGGGTGCATCCCGATGAGCTCGCCCTCCCGCAGCCGCTGCACGGCCACCTCGAACGCGTCGTGCCCGGTCCTGCGGTCCACCGGGATCAGCCTGGCGTGGTTGATGACATAGTTGACCGCCTTCACCTCCGCCATCTCCGCCTTGATCATGAAATACGCGCGCCGTCCGCGCTCACGCACGCCGAGCAGCGTCGGCAGCCAGTCCAGGTAGCTGGTGTGGTTCTGGGCCAGCAGGGCGCCGCCCCGCTGGGGAATGTTGTCCAGGCCGCGATAGGTGATCTTGGTCCCCTGCATCGCCACCATCGGCGGGACGATCCACTCGCACAACCGGTAAAAGCCCTCGGGCATCAGTCCTCCTTCGCCTACCGCGACGACGGTCCATCACGACCGGCGGCGCGCGCCGCGGCCTCGTCCGCCTCCATCCGGGCGGCCTCCGCCATGCTCGGTGCCCCACCGCCCAGCCGGCGCGGCGTCCAATACGCCCCCGGTTCGTGCGGATAGCGCTCTTGCACGTGGTGTAGCAGCGCGGTCATCGACTCGCGCAGTGCGGCGTCGGTCCGCGCGATATCTTCGGCCGCCGTGACGGGCGCGCCCACCTGCACTTTAATCGGTACCTTGGTGCGGCCCAGGGTGCGCGGGTGGTCCTTGGTCCAGATCCGGTGCGCACCCCAGACGATGATCGGGATGATCGGAACGTCCGCGTCGATGGCCATGCGAGCGGCACCCGTTTTGAACTCCTTGAGCTCGAAGCTGCGGCTGATGGTGGCCTCCGGATACACGCCGACCAGTTCCCCCTCGCGCAGCCGCTGCACCGCCACCGCGTAGGCCCCGGCCCCCGCACCGCGGTCCACCGGAATGGTCCGGGTGTGCTTGATCAGGAAGTTGACGATCTTCACCTGCTGCATCTCGGCCTTGATCATGAACCTGAGCCGGCGGCGCCGGCGATGCACCGCCAGGGCGGCGGGCAGAAAGTCGACATAGCTGGTGTGGTTGATCGCGACCACGGCGCCACCGGAGTCGGGGATGTTCTCCTCGCCGCCGTAGGAGATCCGGGTGTCGGTGGCCAGAACCGTCAGCCGAGCCAGGATCTCGAGCGTGCGGAAGACCGGTTCCACCATCGATCGCTACTCCGGTGCTCCCGCGGATCCGGCCCGGCGCGCCGCGCGAGCGGCGGCCTCTTCGGCATCCATCCGGGCGGCTTCTGCCAGCGACGGGGCACTGCCGCCCAACCGGCGCGGCACCCAGAACTCACCCGCCGGATGCGGCCCATACATTTCCTGCGCCCGCTCCAGCAGGTGCTGCATGCGCGAGTGCAGCAGCCCCTTCAATTCCTCGACGCCCAGCGTCGGTTCGATCGGTTCGCCGACGACGACCATGATGGGCACCTTGGGGCGGAACAGCTTCTTGGGGTGCCCCTTGGTCCAGACGCGCTGCGCGCCCCAGACGATCACCGGAACGATGGGCACCCCGGCTTCGACCGCCATCCGCGCGGCACCCGACTTGAATTCCTTGATCTCGAAGCTGCGGCTGATGGTGGCTTCCGGATAGACGCCGACCAGCTCACCGTCCTTGAGGTTCCTGACGGCCTCCTCGTAGGAGGCGGCCCCGTCTTGCCGATTAACGGAGATGTGCCGAAGGCTGCGCATGATCGGCCCGGTGATCTTGTGGTCGAACACCTCCTGCTTGGCCATAAAGCGCACCTTGCGGCCCAGACCCTGCTTATAGGCGGGCAGACCCGCGAACGTGAAGTCGAGGTAGCCGGTGTGGTTGATGGCGATGACCGCACCCCCGCTTTTGGGCAGGTTTTCGACGCCCGTGACCGTGATCTTGAGACCCTGTATGCGCCATATCAAGCGGGCAAGTTGAATGACAGTCCCGTATACCGGTTCCACAGCAGATCAGCCTAGTGCTCCCCGCTGTGAGTCGGCCCTGGAGTCAATCGAAGTGCCGACAAAGAAGATGCCGCCCCGCGCTAAGCTCGGAGGCTGAAAAAGCCGTTACCCGGCCGCGGGCCGTGCAGGTCCTCGAAGCGGCCCCAGGAAGGTATTTGTGCAGGTCACAAGCGTAGGTCACGCCGGATTTCTGATCGAGACGCCCGCGGGCAGCGTCCTTTGCGACCCGTGGGTCAATCCCGCCTACTTCGCGTCCTGGTTTCCGTTTCCCGACAACAGCGGCCTGGACTGGGACCGGCTGGGCGACTGCGACTACCTGTACGTGTCGCACCTGCACAAGGACCACTTCGACGCCAAGAACCTGGCCGAGCACGTCAACAAAGACGCAGTGGTGCTGCTGCCCGACTTCCCCGTGCCGGACCTGCGAAACGCGTTGCAGGAGCTGGGGTTCTACCGGTTCTTCGAGACCAGCAACTCGGTCAAGCACCGGGTCAGCGGCCCGAAGGGCGATCTCGAGGTCATGATCATCGCCCTGCGGGCGCCGGCCGACGGGCCGCTCGGCGACTCGGCGCTGGTGGTTTCCGACGGCGTAACGACGGCCTTCAACATGAACGACGCCCGGCCGGTCGATCTCGACGTACTGAGCTCGGCTTTCGGACACATCGACGTGCACATGCTGCAGTACTCCGGCGCGATCTGGTACCCGATGGTGTACGACATGCCCGCACGCGCCAAGGAGTCGTTCGGGGTCCAGAAGCGGCAGCGGCAGATGGACCGTGCCCGGCAGTACATCGCCCAGGTGGGCGCGACGTGGGTCATCCCGTCGGCCGGGCCGCCGTGCTTTCTGGATCCGGAGTTGCGTCATCTCAACGACGACCAGGGCGATGCGGCCAACATCTTCCCGGACCAGATGGTGTTCCTTGACCAGCTGCGCACTCACGGGAGCGACGGCGGCCTGCTGATGATCCCCGGTTCGACCGCGGACTTCACCGGCACCACCCTGAATGCGCTGAGCCATCCGCTGCCCGACGATCAGGTCGAGGCGATCTTCACCACCGGGAAGCGCGCCTACATCGCCGACTACGCCGAGCGGATGGCGCCGGTCGTGGCCGCCGAGCGCGCGAGCTGGGCGCCCGCCACCGGGGAACCCCTGCTGGAGCAGCTGCGCGCGCTGTTCGAACCGATCATGTCCCAGAGCGACGAGATCTGCGACGGCATCGGCTATCCCGTCGAGCTGGTGATCGGCCCGGAGACGGTCGTGCTGGACTTCCCGAAACGTGCCGTGCGCGAACGCATTCCCGATGAGAAGGTGCGCTACGGTTTCGCCATCGCGCCGGAGTTGGTCCGCACCGTACTGCGGGACCGGGAACCGGACTGGGTGAACACCATCTTCCTGTCCACCCGTTTCCGGGCGTGGCGCGTCGGCGGCTACAACGAATATTTGTACACCTTCTTCAAGTGCCTCACCGACGAACGGATCGCCTACGCCGACGGCTGGTTCGCCGAGACGCACGACGATTCGTCATCGGTCACGCTGGACGGCTGGGAGATTCAGCGCCGCTGCCCACACCTTAAAGCCGACCTGTCGAAATTCGGTGTGGTGGAAGACGATACGTTGACCTGCAACCTGCATGGCTGGCAGTGGCGATTGGAAGACGGGCGGTGCCTGACGGCCCGGGGTCACCAACTGCGAAGTGCGCGAGCATGAACGACAGCCCAGGCCGGTCTTACGACGACGGGTTGGTCCAGCTGGACCGTGCGGCTATCACGCTCCGCCGCTACCACTTCCCTTCCGGAACATCGAAAGTCATTGCGCTGAAATCGATTCGTGGATACAAGGCCGAAGGTCTGGGCCTGCTCACGCATCGGTTCAGGATCTGGGGAAGCTCGGACTTTCGTCGCTGGCTACCGCTGGACGTGAGCCGGCCGTTCAAGTCAACCTTGGTCACCCTGGACGTGCCGGGCGTCCGGCCCAGCCCCGCGTTCACGCCCGCGCGACCGGAAGAGTTCACCGCACTCCTGGATGAGCTGCTAGCTCAGCGCGGTTAGCGTCGCGCGCGAGTGCGCAAAAGCCTGGTTGCGCCTGCCGTCGGCGACCCCGACATACGCCGACTTCATCGCTTGGATATAGCGGCCCACCGATTCGCGGGCGACCGGGTTGTCGGGGAATAGCACCGTCACCTTGGTCTCGCGCTGCAGCCGAATCACCCACAGCGAAACCTGATGGGAGACCCGGCCCTCGTCGTAGATCCGAAAGTTCAAGTCGGAGTTGGCAACGGCTGACAGCGGGGCGATGCTGGCGTCCAGGAACGACATCACGAAGTTGCCGGGACGCGGCCTGCCCAGGCCCGACTCGGGCGGCGCCAACTCCAGCACACGGTCAAACGGCACGGTCGCCAGCTCGATCCCCGAGTCGAAGGACGTCTGCGCGGAACGTGCCGCGTCTTCGAACACCCCCGCGCCGACGCCGACCATGACCGGAACCAGGCCGGTGAACCAGCCCGTCGTCATCAATTCCGTTGGCGTTCTGCGGGTATCGGTGGTGGTCACCACCGAAAACGTCTCGGCGCCGGTCAACGCGCGCTGCGTGAGGCCCGCGCACGCGAAGACACCGCCGCTGAAACGGGCGCCCGCACCGACGCAGGCCCGCTCGAACCGTTCCGTCTGCCGCTCGTCCATCAGCGTCTCGGTGACGAGCTTGCCGGCGTAGGGCACCGTGAGGTCGCCGAGGGGCAACGGGAAGTACGGCAGCGTTCCACCGTTGGCTGCGGCGAACGCGACCCACGCGCGCACCCCGGGGGAGTCCGCCGTCAGCGCGGCCATCTCCTCCCGCTGCCGGACGCAGTAGTCGCCGTACCGGCCGGCCTCCGGGAGTTCGATGGGCGCCTCGCCGCCGACCAGGGCGGCGTACATCAGGTGAATCTCGGTGAACAGGACGCCGACGATCATCGGGTCGACGCACAGGTGGGCGATGCTGGCGTAGAAGGTGAAGTGGCTGCCGCTTTGCACCACCCCGAAGAAGAAGCAATCCCACTGCAGCGGCTGCGGGGTCGAGATGTGGTCTCGCAGTTCTTTCGGCGTCAGCCGTCCGTGGTCGACCGGGACGAGTTCGATATCGCCGGGGTCCGCGAGGGTATGGCGAACGATGTGTCGCGCGTCGCGATACTCGAACCAGCTGTGGTAGGTGTCGTGCCGGCGAATGTGTGCGTTGATCGCGTAATTCATGGCGCGGACGTCGCAGCGGCCCGGGATATCCCAGGTGAAGATCATCAAGCGCGACATGTCCAGCCCCCGCGCCGCGTGGTCGCTGTAGCGCCGAAGATGTTGTGTTTGCTGATAACTGGGTGGTACGGGACTGACTGGCGCTTCAGCCGCCCTGGCCTTTGCCGCGGGCGAAGCATGCCAGCAGATGACGGGGCCGGCTTGCGGTGTCCAGTCTTGGAGTGTCGTTATGCCAAACACTGAATGCCCTGCACCTCCGCGCTATTCGGCTCGGCATAGCCCGAGCTGAGCGGCCCGCCAAGCGCTGCTTCAGACGACCTGCCGTCCGCGCTATCGCCACGGAGCCGAGCCCGCCAGTGCGCCCGCAGCTGCCCCGCGGCCAGGCGTGGTCACGCTCTTCCACGAAATCCCTTGGCGGACAACGACAGTGGCGCCGAACAGACAGATCGAGCCGCCGACCTAGGATTTCTCCAGCCGCAAGTGGTGCTGCGGGAATCCTCAGCATAACCGCTTCGGGTAGCGGCCGCTCTGCGAAACTCCGGGGGCGTTACGCGCGAATTACGGCTGCTTGAATGGAAGGCGTCCAATTCCGGGCCTGCCCAGGCCGCCGGCTTGGCTGGGCGAGTTTCGGTCCGGGGCGCGGCGCGGTCGGGTACGGTTGCCCAGCATGTGGATCACCGTGCTGATACTGGCCGGCGCAGTGATCTTCGAACCGATACGCGTCGGGCTGGTGATACTGCTGCTCGGCCGTCGGCGCCCGCTTTTGCAACTGCTCATGTTCTTGTGCGGTGGCTTCGCCATGGGAGTCGGTGCGGGCCTGATCGTGCTCTTCGTCCTCAGGGCCGCGCCGGTGGTCGGCCACTTCAGCGTGGCCGAGGTCCAGATCGCATCCGGGCTCGTCGCTTTGCTCGTCGCCGTCGCGCTGGCCACCAACGTCGTGCGGCGCAGGATCGCACGCCCCGCGCCGGCGGACGCGGCAGTCGGTGGCAGTGGGGGCGTCGCCCTGCTCGTGGGGACCGCACCGAGCGGTCGCCAGCAGCTTGCCGAACGCGCACGCATCTTCTTGCGAGGCGACTCGCTAACTGTCGCAGCCGCTAGCGGGATGGGGGCTTCGTTGCCGTCCGCGAACTACATGGGCTCGATGGCCGCCATCCTCGCCTCGCACGCCGCACCGGTCGCGCAGGTGCAGGCGCTGGTCGCCTTCAACCTGGTGGCGTTCACGGTGGCCGAGATCCCGCTGATCGGGTTCCTGGCGGCGCCGCAGCGCACGCGCGCCTTCATGGCCGCGCTGCAAACCTGGCTGCGCTCCCGCGGCCACCGCGACATCGCTGTATTGGTGGCGGCCGGGGGCTGCTTCATGCTCGTCCTCGGCCTGATCAACCTCGGTGCGGGGTAGCATCCAGCTATAGTTTTCGATCGGCCGTGAGGGGAGTTTGTGAACAAGCTGCTCGCCGGGGCCATTGCCGTCGGAATGCTCACGTGTGCAACGCTTTTCGATGATGGCGTCGCCGCCGCCGACACCGCTCTGATAGTGCCCGGCACGGCGCCGTCCCCGTACGGGCCGCTGAGGTCGCTGTATCACTTCAACCCCGCGATGCAGCCCCAGATCGACGAGAACTATTACAGCCCCGGGGCCGTCAGGCGCGTGGTGCCCTATCCGGGCAGCTTCTGGCCGGTCACCGGCCTGAACTCGCCGACAGTCAACAGCTCCGTGAACACCGGGGCGAACAACCTCGACGCCGCGATCCGGACCACGGACGGGCCGATCTCGGTGGCCGGGCTGTCTCAGGGCTCGCTGGCGCTCGACCGCGAGCAAGCGCGCCTGGCGCACGATCCCACCGCGCCGCCGCCGGGCCAGCTCACCTTCATCAAGGCCGGTGACCCCAACAACCTGCTCTACCAGGCGTTCGGTCCCGGGACGCACGTGCCGATCATCGACTACACCGTCCCGGCTCCGGTGGAAAGCCAGTACGACACGATCAACATCGTCGGCCAGTATGACCCCTTCTCCGACCCGCCCAACCATCCCGGCAATCTGCTGGCCGACCTGAATGCCATTGCCGCCGGCGGATATTACGGCCACAGTGCGACGGCCTTCTCCGATCCGTCCCGCGTCGCGCCCTGGGACATCAAGAGGACGACGAACAGCCTGGGCGGCACCTCGACGACGTATTTCATCCGGAACCCCGAGCTGCCGCTGGCCCGGGCACTAGTCGACGGGGCGGGCATGCCGGCCGAGGCGGTCGGGCCGATTGACGCTGTGCTGCGCCCTCTGGTCGACAGGGCGTACGACCCGGGGCCGGCGCACAACCCCGTCCAAATGATCAATGGCATCGTCCACATACCTACGGCCATCTCCGCCGCCTCCTGGTCCGTCCGTGGCGCCGGCGCCGCCGTCAACCTGGCCACCAACTCGCTGGGGCTCGCCAACCTGGCCCGAAACCTCGGCCCGGGTCCACGACTCGGCAGAGGCGGCGTGTTGCCGAAAGTCGTTCGCGCGGTGGTCAAAGCCAAGAAGTGACAGCGGCTAGAGCCTCAGGCCGTCGCGCGGAGAAAAGCCGATCAGTTGCTCGGCCGTGCGCGTCGGCACCTTCTCTTCGTCCGGCAGCAGCCGCTTGCGTTTGACCGGGCCGCGATGCCGCCGCAGCGGCCACCGAGTGACGGAAACCAAACCGGGCGGCCACCACCAATTCGCCCGACCGACCAGCACGGCGATGGCAGGCACCGTCACGGTGCGCAGCAGGAACGTGTCCAGGAGCAGTCCCGTCCCCAGAACGAAGCCGCTCTGAATCACCGTGGACAGACTGGCGAATACCAAGCCGTACATCGACGCGGCCATGATCAGGCCCGCCGCGGTGATCACCCCGCCGGTCGAGGACACGGTCCGGATCACGCCGGAGCGCAGTCCCCGCGCGGATTCGTCACGCAGTCGAGAGATGAGCAGCATGTTGTAGTCGGCACCCACCGCGACCAGGATGACGAACGTCAATCCGGGTACGCTCCAATGCATTTCTTCGCCCAGGATGAACTGAAACGTGATGACGCCGATGCCCAGCGCCGACATGTACGAGACGATCACCGTGCCGATCAGGTACAGCGGCGCGATGACCGCGCGCAGTAATGCGATCAGAATCAGCAGCACCACGCAGGTGGTCATCGCGATGATGAATCGCAGGTCGTGGTCGTAGTAGTCGCGCGTCTCCTTCAGCACGACGGGTAGCCCCACCACCGATACCTTGGCGTCGGCCAGCGACGTATTCGGTTGGGCGCCCTGCGCGGCCGCCCTGATCTCGTCGACCTGGTCCATCGCCGCGGTGCTGAACGGATTGAGGTCGGTCTGGATCAGGTACCGCATCGAGTGGCCGTCGGGCGAAACGAACGCCCCAGCAAGCCTTTTCAGTTGCTCGGCCGTCATCCCGCCCAGCAGATCCTGCGCCCCGCCCGGCAATGCCGCTGGCTTGCCGCCCTCACCGGTGGCATACGACAACGCTTGCGGGGGAATGTAGAACCCGGCCATCGCCGGCGTCGTGGCCTCCTTCTTCATGGAAAGCAGGAACGCGGAAGCCTCGCCCAACCCGAAGCCCATCTTCTTGACCTGGTCCACCAATTGCTGCACACCGTCGGCCAATTGCCGGCTGCCGTCCGCGAGGGTGTTGGTCCCCTGCTGCAAGAAGGTGATCTTGGCCCGCATGCCGCCCGGGCTACCCATCCCCAGGGAACCCATCGCGCCGACGACGGTGGACAACGCCCGGCGCAACCCGGAAACCGTTGCCGCGAGGGTCTGCACGGCCTGCGTCGCCCGCAGCTGGCGGGCCAGCTCCGATATCTTGCCCAGCGTTCCGTCGTCGCGGGCCGTCACCAGCCGCTGCAGTTCCCCGCGCGCATTGACACAGGCGGGCTCGGCACTGCACATCGGGCTGTTGTCGAGCGCCCCCAGCACGGGGTTGGCCCAATCGGAGTTCTCGGCAACGAAGTTCGCGTTCGCGCCGATGGCGTCGCCAAGCGAGCGCATGCCGTTGACGAGCCGCTCGGCGCCCTCGAGTTCGGCCAGCGCCCGATTCCCGCCGAAGATATTTTGCAGGGTCGCGAGCGCGTCGACGAGACCGCCCACGGCGGACACCGCCTGGTTGACCTGGGCCCGTACGTCGCCGAGCTTGCCCGCCATTTGGTTGGCGCCGCCCGCCAGCCGATCGAGATCGCCGGTATGGTCGACGATTTGCCGGGAGCCCGCGCCCAGTTTGTCGCCGACTTCGCCCGCCTGCCAGGAAGTCGTGGCTTGCTCCAGCGACTGCCCGGTGGGCCGGGTGATGCCTCTGACCATCGCGACGCCCCGCACCTGACTGACCCGCCGCGCCATCTGCTCGAGGTCGGCGAGGGCCTTCGCCGTGCGCAGGTCCTGCGGCGAGGAGATGAACAGGTACTCGGGGATGATCAGATTGGTCGAGAAGTGCTTGTCCAGTGCGGCATAGCCGACCGAACTCTCGACGTTGCCCGGCAGCGCCTTGCGATCGTCGTAGTTGTAGCGGGCCAGGCCCGCGCACCCGGCCAGAATCACCAGTACCAGCGCGCTGGCCAGCAGGTGAGTTTTGGGCCGGCGCACGATGTTGACGCCCGAACGCCGCCAGAAGCGGCGGCTGAGATCGCCGCGCGGCGCGACCCAGTTGCGGCGCCCGGCGAGCACGAGCAGGGCCGGCAGCAGGGTGATCGCGGCGAAGAAGACGACGGCCACCGACATGCCCAGCACCGGTCCGACGGTCCGCAGGATGCCCAATTGGGTGAAGATCATCCCGAGGAACGTGACCGCTACGGTGGCGGCCGACGCCGCGATCACCTTGCCGATGGACGCCAACGCCCAGATCACCGCCCGATCCGAGTCCATCCCCTGGCGCACGTAGTCGTGGTATCGGCTGATCAGAAAGACCGCGTAATCCGTTCCGGCGCCGACCATCATCCCGCTCATGAAGATGACGGTCTGGTTGGCGATGCCCAGCCCGGCCAGTCCCACCAGCGCCACCAACCGCTGGGCCACCACCGCGGACATGCCGATCGTCAGCAGCGGCAGCAGCATCGTGACGGGGTTCCGGTAGATGACCAGAAGGATGACGAACAGCAGCACGATGATCGCGAGCTCGATCCGCGTCCTGTCGCGCTGGCCGGTGAGGTTCAGGTCGGCGACGGTAGACGCGGGCCCGGTGAGGTTGGCCGTCAGAGTGGATCCCGCCACGGCCTGTTTCACGATGCCGGCCACGCGGTTGTACGCCCGTTTGGACTGCGGCGAGCCAAGGTCGCCGGGCAGCCCGATGGGCAGCAGCCAGGCGCGGTGATCCTTACTGGTCATCAGCTCACGCAGCGGCGGTGTCGTAACGAAGTCCTGCACCATCGCCACGTCTCGGGTGTCCCGGCGCAGGGCTTCGACCAGTTTCCGGTAGGTGCCTTCGTCGGCCGGGCTCAACCCGCCGGCATCGCTGAGCACCACCACCGCGATGCTCTGCAACCCGGCTTCACCGAACGCGGCGTTCATTTCGCGGGTCGCGGCCAGCACCGGCGCGTCGGACGGCAGGATGGCCA
Organism: Mycobacterium sp. E1386; assembly: GCF_001672745.1. Taxonomy (NCBI): domain Bacteria; kingdom Bacillati; phylum Actinomycetota; class Actinomycetes; order Mycobacteriales; family Mycobacteriaceae; genus Mycobacterium; species Mycobacterium sp. E1386. Next base: position 6,631 of record NZ_LZKH01000033.1, on the reverse strand, counting down.
CCGGGTGTTGCTGCGAGATCTCTTCCAGCGACGGCGCGGTCAGCAAGAGAACTCCCGCGAGCGCGAGCCAGGCGCCGATCACCAGCCATGGCCTTCGCGCGATCAGCCGCCCGAGCCGGGAGAAGCCACCCGCCGGGTCATCCTGGCCAGTCTTCGCTAATGGCATCGGAACCGCATTCTTTTCAGCGTTTGTGCGCCGCCTGCCGGTAGAGGTCGGCAACGTTGCGTGCACGCTCCGCCGCCCCGCCGTCGGCGATGCGGACGCACGCGGATTTTAAGGCACCCAGGTATCGGGTGACGGAATTTCGGGCGGCGGGGTGGTCGGGAAACAACACGCTCGCCGCCGTCTCGTCGAACCGCCCGACCATCGTGCTCAACGGGTAGGTGACCCTGCCGTCGCTGTGCGCACCGACGCTCAGGCCGTCGAACAACTGGGTCATCACCGACAGCGGGCTGGCCTGGGCGTCAAAGAAATTCACCAGGGCGAAAAGGGGTGGGGGCCTGCGCAGCGACGGTGCCAATTCCACGACCCGCTCGAACGGCACCAGCGCCAGGTCCGCACCCGAATCGAAGGAGGCCTGGGCGCTTCGCGCGGCGTCGTCGAAGGACGACCCGCTGACGGGGACGGTGACCGGTATGTGGCCGGTGAACCAGCCCTGCGTCGCGAAGTCGGCCTGGGTGCTGCGGGTGTCTTTCGGGGTGATGGCGAAATACGTTTCCGCACCGGTCAACTCGTGGATCGCCAGGGCAAGACAGGCGAACATGCCGCCGACGAAGCGGGCGCCGGCGGCGACGCACGCGGTTTCGAATCGATGCGTTTGCTTCGCGTCCAGCAGGGTCACGCCCAGCAAGTCGCCGTCATACGCCACCGCATCATCGCCCAGGGGCAGCGGGAACGCCGGGAACGTCCCGTCATTGAGCTCGGCAAAGTCGATCCAGGCCCGTACCTCCGGGGAGTCGACGGTCAGCGCCGAGGTATACGCACGCTGCCGCACGCAGTAGTCGGCATAGCTGCCGGCCGGTGGCAGCTCGACCGGTGGATTACCCCCGATCAGCTCGGCGTACATCGCCTGGAACTCCATGAGTCCCATCGCAACGAACTGCCCGTCGGCGTGCAGGTGGTCGATGCTGGCGTAGAAGGTGAAGCGGTCCGCGCGCTGAATCACCCCGAAGCTGAAGCAATCCCACTGCAGCGAGTCGGGGGTGGCCACGATGTGGTCCCGCAGCTGGGCGCCGGTCAGCTCGCCGTGTCCGGTCGGGACGAAGTCGATGTCGACCGCGTCGTCGATGGTGTGCCGCACGATGCGGTCGGCGTCGAGGTACTCGAACCAGCTGCGGTAGGTGTCGTGCCGGCGAAGGTGCGCGTTGATGACGTAGGTCATGGCGCGAAGATCGCACCGGCCCGGCACCTCCACGGAAGCGATCAGCAGCCGAGAATGGTCGAGGCCGCGTGCGGCCTGTTCACGCAGGCTTCGAAGGTGCCGCGCCTGAACGTAACTGGGCGGCACGGCGCTCGCCGGCGCCTCGAGGGCCTTGGCGCGGGTATCGGGCGACGGATGCCAGGAGAACAACGCGCCGGGAGCCGGAGCCCATTCGTTGACCGCCGAGACGTCCAAGGGCCCGATCCGCACCGCTACCTCCCGTACCGAGCACCGACGGCGGTGCTTCTGAGGGCAGCTGACTGCTCATTCGGGAGATCCGCCAAACACCGGTGGTGCTGAGGTTCCTGGGTAGCGTAGCCCGCGTTGCAGCGGGCCGCTTGGTTCGACCTGCCGCCCGCTCGAATCCCTAGGTAGCGCGCTCGGCGAGCGCCCGCCGGGCGGCGTTGTAGCCGGGAATGAACGTGATGCCGGGTCCGCCGTGGCAGCCCGCGCTGCCCAGGTACAGGCCCTCGATCGGGATCGGCTGCCCCCGAAAGCCCTTCGGGCCGGGCCGGTTCGGCCCGATCTGGTTCGGGTTGAGCAGACCGTGGCAGTAGTCGCCGCCGGGGGCACCGAACATCACGCCCATGTGCTTGGGCGTGAAGGTGGTGTGCCTGATGATGCTGCGCTCGAAGTTCGGCGCCAGCCGGGTGATCTTGTCGATCACCCGCTGGCCCATTTCGACCTTCGCGTCGCCGTAGTCGGCGCCGCCCTCGATCGGGAACCACAAGGCGAACGCCGAGGCGGCGTGTTTGCCCGCGGGTGCCAGGTCCGGGTCGTTCTGCGTGGGTATCTGCAACACCACCGTCGGGTCGGCCGGGACGATGCCGCGCCGGCAGTCCTCCCACTGCTGCTGCACTTCCTCCGGCGTGCAGAACAGGCCGATGGACGCCTGCATGGCCGGGTCGTTGAGCGCCTCGTAGGGCGCGGCGAATTCCGGCGCCTCCTCGAGCGCGAAGTGCATCTGCAGGTAACTGCCGCGGTGATCAGTTCGGGCATATCGCTCCCGGATGTCGCCGGGCAGCAGGCCCGGGTCGATCAGGTCGTTCAGGGTGGTGTCGGGCGCGATGCCGGACACGACGATCGGGGCGGTCAACGTCTCGCCGCCCTCGGTGCGCACCCCACTCACCCGCCCGTCCTCGACGAGGATCTCGGTCACCTTGCTGCGCAGCCGGACCTCACCGCCGTGGCTTTCAAGCAGTTCACTCAGGTGCGAGGTGAGCGCCCCGATGCCGCCTTGCAGCTTCTTCATCTGCATCGTGTCACCGTCGGGGACGCCCAACCCGAAGGCCAGCGCCGCCGCGCTGCCCGGCGTGGCGGGCCCGCGATAAAGGGTGTTGACGGCGAGCACGGTCATCGAGCCGCGCAGCGCACCGTGCTTCTCCCGGTCGGGAAGGTAGCGGTCCAGCACGTCGGTGACCGAACCGAACAGCATGTCGTCAATCGCCGACCGTTCGAATTCGTTTGTCGCGCAGGCATACATCTCGTCGTAGGTCTTGGGCTCCGTTCCGGCTTCGAAGCGGCCGAGCGCCCGGGTGGGCGCCTGGCTCCACGCCATCAGCCCCGCCATCCCGTTGACGGCGTCCGCCCCGTGCACCTCGTTGAGGTGGGTGAACAGCTTGATGGGGTCGCTGTACTGGATCAGCGGATCGTCGCCGACGCCGCGCACCGCCACCGACATCACGTCAAGGTCGATCGTCGGCAGGGTGTCCAGGCCGAGTTCGTCGACCACCACCTTCGAGGTGGGAAACTGCACCGAGCCCGCGATCTCGAACCGGTAACCGTCGAAAAGCTCCACCGTGGATGCCATTCCGCCGGCGTACAGCTTGGAATCCAGGCACACCGTGCGCAATCCCGCCTTCTGCAGCAGCACCGCCGCCGCCAGGCCGTTGTGCCCGGCACCGATAACTATCGCGTCGTAATCAGACATATGACCTCCCGCACAGCAGGCTGGCATGCGGCCAAAGTTTTGTCAATTATGACGAAACTGTGGTCACCCAGGTACCGGAGATGCCCTCCCGCAGCGATTCCAGCGCGACATGCGACATCCTCGCCAGCTCCCCGAGGGATCGCTCCTCGCCGACCATCCAGGCTTCCATCGCGCCGAATACCGCGGCGGCGATGCAACGGGCGGTCACGGTGATCCGTAGCCGCGCGTCGGGCTTCCGTTGCGCCTCGCAGCTACGCCTTTCCAGTTGCGCCTCGATGGCGTCGGCGAGGTCGGCCTGGACGTCGCGGATGTGGCGATGGATGCGGTCCTGGTCCAGCTCACCGCCGCGCATTGCGGCGATTTTCGCCACGGCCTCAACGTCATAGGGGAACGCGAAGACGGCCGACTGAACGGAATCGATAACCGGTTCGTCGGCGGGTCTGGCGTCCAGCGCCGCGCGAAACCAGTTCAGTCCGGTGTAGTCGGCAAACAGCAGATCGTGTTTGGAGCCGAAGTGGCGATAGAAGGTGCGCAGCGAGACTCCGGCGTCGGCGGCGATCTGTTCGGCCGAGGTGTCCTCGACCCCCTGGGCCAGGAAGCGCACCATGGCGGCCTGGCGCAACGCCTCACGGGTGCGTTCGCTGCGCGCCGTCTGCGCCGGCCTGACCATGCAAGTAAGGTACCCCACCAGCTTTTGTCAGTATTGACAAAACTTTGGGAGCCGGGTCAGACTGCGGCCATGGTCTCGCTTCTTGTGCATGCAGTTCTCGGGCTCAGCGTCATCGGCTGGATCGTCGCCGCCAACCCGAAGGTCTTCGCCCGCCCGGCCGGCGGACCGTTGTTCTCCCCGCTGGAATGCGTGTATTACGTCGTCGGCATCGCTTCGGTCGCCTTGGGTTGGTACTTCAACGTCACCTACGTGCAGGAGTACTCGCACGGATCCACGAACCCGCTCTGGGGCGAGCACGGGAGCTGGGCCGAATACATCAGGCTGATGTTCACCAATCCGGCCGCGGACTCCGCGAGCCAGGACTACACGATCGCGAATGTGGTTCTGCTGCCGCTGTTTACGATCGTGGACGGCTATCGCCGCGGGCTCAAGCACCCGTGGCTGTACTTCGTCTCCAGCCTGTTCACCAGCTTCGCGTTCGCGTTCGCCTTCTACTTCGCCACCATCGAGCGGCAACGCCGGCACGAGCAGGCCCGCCAAACGGTGGACGCCTAGCTTCCCTCCGCCCAGCGGCGGGCCCACCGGTCCAGCGGATCGAGGGCCTCGCCCAGCGACAGGCCGGTCGCGCTGAGCTCGTAACACTGGTCGGCGCGCTGGACCACCAGGCCCGCGTCCGTCAGTTCGCCGAGCCGGTCATACAAAACGCTGGGCGACATGCCGTCGCAGCGCTCCCGCAAGGCCCGTGCCCCCAGCGGCCCGTCGCGAAGCTCCCACAGGATCCGCAACGACCAGCGCCGCCCGAGCAGATCGAGGGCCGCCATCAGCGGGCGCCCCGTTGTCGACCCCCGCACCGGCCGCCCCGGGCGAGCCGCCGATTGACGTTTCGGATTTCGTAACGTAGCTTTCTTGTCCATGGTTACGGAAATAGTAACGCCTCGCATCGGCGCCCTCGAACCGCCCTACGAGGACGCCGTGGCGGCACAACTTCAGAAGATGATGCCGCCGAACGTGCCGCCGATCGCCCTGTTTCGCACCCTGGTGCGCAACATGCCCATGACCGAGGCCATGACGCTCTGGGGCGGCTACGAGCTGAGCCGCTCGTTGTCGCTGTCCCTGCGTGATCGTGAGATCGTGATCGACCGCACCTGCGCTCGCTGCGGCTGTGAGTACGAATGGGGCGTGCACGTCGCGTTTTTCGCCGAGAAGGCGCGCCTCGACCGTGAGCAGGTCCGCTCCTTGACCCATGGCGGCGCCGACGATTCCTGCTGGACGGCCGAACGAGACCGCCTCCTCGTGCGGGCCGTGGACTCGCTCTGCGACCGTCGCGACATCGACGACGCCCTGTGGACGGCGCTGCGCGGCGAGTTCGACGAACGCGAGATTCTCGATCTCACGATGCTGTGCGGGTGGTACCACGCGATCAGCTTCACCGCACGTGCTGCCCGGGTGCCGCTCGAGCCCGGCAGCCCCACCTTCAGGTCGGTTTGACGGCGCGCCACCGTTGCCGCCCACCGGACGGGTCGACCTGCACGCCCGCGAAGCCCGCGTTGAGCAGCCGCACGCCCAGATCCTTCGGCGCGATCGGGTTGTAGGTGTCGGCAACGTGGAGCAGCCGGAAGGTCAGGGACGGGACGCCGTCGCTACCGGCGAAGGTCCCGCCCGGTTGCAGCACCCGGAACGCCTCGGTGAAAAGCCGGTCCTGCAATTCGGTGCTTGGAACGTGGTGCAACATCGTGAAACACACCACCGAGCTGAAGTGGTCGGTGGGCAGCCCCGTGGCGGTGCCGTCGCCGTGGATGATGCGGGCCCGGTCGCCGTAGCGGCGCCGCAAACGCTCGGCCATCGCGGCATCGACCTCGACGGCGGTGAGCGAGTTGGCCCTGTCCAGCAGGGCGCGCGTCGTCGCTCCGTACCCGGGGCCGATTTCCAAAGTGCGGGAACCCAATTCGACGCCGTCCAGCGCCCACGGCAGCAGCTGGTCGGCCACCGCCTTCTCCCAGCCCGCCGAGCTGCACCGCCGCCGGTGTAAGAGATTCATCGCCATGAGGGCCACGCTAGGCGGACGCGGGTCCTGCGCACTTCCGATATTCTGCCGCGTTATGTCGGGAATCAGCCATCACGGGCCGGCGACCTCGTCGCAGGCCTTGGCGCCGGGAGCCCGGATCGAGCGGCACCGACACCCCTTGCACCAGATCGTCTACCCGTCGTCGGGCGCGGTCTCGGTCACCACCCCGGCGGGCACCTGGATCACGCCGGCGAATCGGGCGATCTGGATACCGGCCGGCTGCTGGCATGAACACACGTTCCACGGCCACACGCAGTTTCACGGCGTCGCGCTGGACCCACGCCGGTACCGTCGCGGTCCCGCTGCGCCGGCGGTGCTGGCGGTCAACCCCTTGATGCGGGAACTCATCATCGCGTGCTCACGGGCCGACGGAACCGACACCGACACGCACCACCGGATGCTGGAGGTGCTGCATGACCAGGTGCAGGCGGCCAGTCCCGGTGAGCCACTGTGGCTTCCGACGCCGGTCGACGGCCGATCTGCTGCAACGTCAACGGGTCACGCAGGTTGTCGGCGATCATCGCGCACGCGTCGCGGAGCCGGCC
>NZ_LZKH01000032.1:0-644 GCF_001672745.1 Mycobacterium sp. E1386 | reverse complement strand
TCCGCGGGCTTCGTCATTCGAGCGGCCAGCTCGCGGGCGCGCGAGACGTAGTCGGGGGAGAGGATCTGGCGCAGGTCGGCCACCAGCGACTCACGCGTGGTTTTGGAAAACGGGCGGGCGACACCGACTTTCAACCGATCCACCTGTGCTGCCCAGATCTTTTGATCGCTCATGCTCCAGAGGCTCAATGTGGGCACTCCGGCGCGCAGGCCCGCGGCCGTGGTGCCCGCGCCGCTGTGGTGCACCACGGCCCGGCAAGCGGGAAAGACCGCCGCGTAATTGACCGCGCCCACTACCTTGACGTGGGCAGGAAGTGGCACGTCGCTGAAATCGCTCCAGCCGGCGCAAATCAACGCCCGCTCGTCCAATTCCGCACATGCCGCAGCGATCATTTCGACCGTGTCGACCGGAGATTCGACCGGCATGCTGCCGAAGCCAAAGCAAATCGGCGACGATCCGGCGGCAATCCAAGCTGCCACGTCGTCGTCGGCGCTCGTGGTCAGTTCCATTGTCAATGGGCCGACAAACGGCCGTAGGCCGTCCCATTTCGCCCATTCGTCCGCCAGTCCGGGAAAGCAAACCTCGTCGTACGCTTGGATTTCCAGCGACTCTCGCTGGGCGATCCGGCGCGGCGAGGGATGCGT
>NZ_LZKH01000031.1:0-38048 GCF_001672745.1 Mycobacterium sp. E1386 | reverse complement strand
TTCCACGCTGCCCGCGTCATCATGTGGTTACGCGAGCGGCGGAACTCCTCATCGTCGGGAGCCGTGTGTGCCGCGGCAGTGACGAACGCGCCGTGGCGGTCCATGTAGTCGAAATACTCACCGACCCAACGGCGCACGGCATCAGGATCCGGTGACTGCATCGCCGCGGCACAGTCGGCGATCACCGCGAGCACATCGTGATACGCGGTCTTGCCGAGCACATTGAATATCTCGCGCTTGTCCTTGAAGTACGTGTAGAAACCCGCGCGTGAGATCCCGCACGCTTCGGTGATCGCGTTGATCGGCGTGCCCCGGAAGCCACGCTCCAGGAACAACCGCCTGCTGGCGTCGAGGATCGCCAAGCGTGTGCGTTCGCCACGACTCATGTCGAGCAGGTCCACGGCGCGGGCACCTTCGGAGACGGTCATGTTCGCAACCTACATGACAGTTGCGTCGGATACTAATTAATGCGCTTGAAAAGACAATACTCATCGTTCTGGGTACAAACTTGACACTTTCGTCAAGTTGCGGAAAGCTCGGATACGAGCCCAACGAGAATGGAGGCGCGGCCCGATGACGCAGTTCACCGATGCACCGATCTTCGATGCCGACCAGCACATGTATGAGACGCCCGACGCACTGCTCAAGTACCTGCCGGAGCAGTACAAGTCGAAGGTGCAGTTCGTCCAGATCGGCAAGCACGCCCGGATTGCGATCCTGAACAAGATCACGGACTACATGCCCAACCCCACGTTTGAGCGGGTCGCCGCTCCCGGCGCGCACGAGAAGTTCTACTCCGGCCAGAACCCAGAGGGCTTGACAATGCGGGAAATGTCGGGGCGAGGCATCGACTGTCCGCCCGCAGCGCGCAACCCGGAGGACCGGATCGAAGAACTCGACCGCCAAGGCGTCGACGCGTGCCTGAATTACCCCACGCTGGCCAACCTGGTCGAGCATTCCTCGGCCGAGGATCCCGAGTTGACCGCGGCCATCATCCACGCCTTGAACCAGTGGATGCTCGAACACTGGGGCTTCACCCACGCCGACCGCATCTACTCCACGCCGGTCATCAACCTCGGCCTCGTCGACGAAGGGCGCCGCGAACTCGAGTTCATCCTCGACAACGGCGCCAAGGTCGCTCTGATCAAGCCTGCACCGGTCAAGGGTTACAAGGGTTGGCGCTCCCCCGCGCTGCCGGAGTTCGACCCGTTCTGGCGTGATGTCGAGTCCGCAGGCCTTCCTATCGTTCTGCATGCGAGCCAGCCGCCCTTGCAGGAGTACATCGAGAAGTGGGAGCCTGCCGACACCAGCAACGCCTTCGAGATGTCGGCGTTCAAGTGGACCGCGCTCGGCCACCGCGAGATCGCCGACATGCTGACCAGCTTGATCTGCCACGGCACGCTGTCCCGCTTCCCGAAGCTGCGCATCGCCAGCGTCGAGAACGGAAGTTCTTGGATCAAGCCACTTTTCGATGATTTGCAGTCCACGTATGGCAAGATGCCGCAGAACTTCCCAGAACACCCGCACGACGTGTTCCGCCGCAATATCTGGGTCAGCCCGTTCTGGGAGGGCTCGGTTGCAGACGTGGTCCAGACGGTGGGTTGGGACAAGGTGTTGTTCGGCTCGGACTGGCCACACCCCGAGGGCCTGGAGACGCCGCGCGGCTACTTCAAGTACGCCGAGGGCATGGACCGGCGACGCACGTACGACTTCATGGGCGACAACGCCCGTCGGTTCATGGGCCTGCCGATTGCCAATCCCGATCCCGACGCCGTCAAGCCGCCGGTGTTGGAGACCGCGAGCGCTTGACCCATCGGGCAGTGTCGTTCGCTGACGCCGAGTGTGAACTACTGCGAAATTCGGACAAGTCTTCGCAGTACGTTCACACTCGGCGCGGCCAAATTTGCTTGCTGGGAGAGTTAGTCCGCACGGCGCGATTGATCAGTCGCTGGCGGGCAGCGGTTTTGCCTCTTTGAGCGCCAGCGGGGTGTTGCCGACACTCAGTGCTCCAAGTCCAGACTTGGTCACCAGTACTTCGGCGCCGGCGTTGTCGACGTAGCGCTTGCCGATCGTGCTGCCACCGGCGAAAGCCGGGTCCAGGTCGGCGTGGGGTGACTTCTCGGCCTCGAGGGGCACCATCGGCTCTCCCCCGCACCGCAAGTCATCCAAACTGTCGGCGGACCGCACGACGATGACCTGCGTATCACATACCTGGCTCTGCAGCCGCGCCCCGTTCTTGATCATGTTCAACTCCTTGACTTTCGTTGCTCGCTAATGCAGTCCGGCCGTAGTTTGCAGAGTTTCAACGATTGCGCGGCGGAGCACCTTGCCCGTCACGGTTGTCGGCAAGTGATCGCGGAACACTATGCGGTCAGGGGTGCGTGAGCCCCGAAGTGTTTTGCGAACGAACTCGCGCAGTTCTTCGACCTCCGGCTCGGCGCCCGGCTCGGGTACCACGATCGCGACTATGATCTGCCCCCACTGCGGGTCGTCGACACCGACCACGACCACCTCGTGGACGTCGGGATGCTCGACAAGCACGTCCTCCACCTCCGCAGGGGCGATGTTCTCGCCACCGCGAATGATCGTGTCGTCGGCTCGGCCACCGATGAACAGGTAGCCGTCCTCATCGAGCATCGCGGTGTCCCTGGTGGGAAACCAGCCGTCGGCGTCGAGCACCGAACCGATTCCGGTGTATCGGCCTGATACCTGGGGCCCCCGCACGAACAGCTCACCCATCTCCCCGGGCGGGAGCACCACGCCGTTCTCGTCACGGATCTGGACCTCAATCCCTGGCACCGGCCTGCCGACCGAGCCCAGCCGTCGCGCCACGGACTCCTCGGTTGCGCCGTGCGCCGTGCGGTGGTCCTCCGGGGTGAGAACAGCGATGGTAGAGCTCGTTTCGGTGAGCCCGTACGCGTTGACGAGGCCCACGTGAGGCAGCTGTTCAATCGTCCTGCGGACCAAGGGTAGAGCCACTTTCGAGCCGCCGTACGCCAGAGTGCGCAGCGTTGGGAGATCAGTGGGGCTGGCCTCCAACTCGGTGATGATGCGGTCGAGCATCGTGGGCACCACCGTCGCTGTGGTCACGCGCTCGTCGCGGACCAATTGCGCCCACTCCCGCGGACCGAACTTGCACATGTAGACGATCCGTCGGCCTGCATAGAGATTCGAGAGCGCCGCACCAACGCCTGCGACGTGGTAGGGCGGCACGCACACCAACGCCGCATCGTCGGCGTCGGCGGACCCGAATTCGACTGTCCCCGTGACGTAACCGGTCAGATTATTGTGCGTCAGCTCCACTGCCTTCGGCAGAGAAGTCGTCCCTGACGTGAACAACACGATGGCCACATCATCGGGGTCGGCGAACTCCTCGACCGGTTCGTCGGCACGAGCGGCTTCCGTGAACTCCTCGGACGTCATCACGCGCTTGCCCTTGCCTGCTACCAGTTCCACGTACTCGGGGTCCGCGACGACCAGCGGCGCAGGCAGGCGCTCGATCAACTGTTGCAAACCCTCCGCACTCAGACGGTAGTTCAATGGTGTGAACGGAATTGCGGCCCGCGCGGACGAGAAGATCAGCAACGGCAGCAGGACCCCGCCGGTGCCGACATAGGCCACGTGCTGAACACCGGAAGCGCAGATCACGCCGGCGCCCCCACTGGCAAGCTGGTTCAACTCCGACGTGGTGAGCCGTATGCCACGGTCGACCACGGCAAGGCGGTCGGGATCGCTGGAGACGGCCATCTCCAGCAGCAGTGCAACGCTCAATACCCTACCCTCCTTGAATCCGATATATAGTTATAGACTTAGTGTCTGCCGGAGTCCAACCAGCCACCCGCCGAAGGAGCACCATGAGCAGCACGCCAGACATCGCGATCATCGGCGTTGGGCTCCATCCATTCGGGCGTTACGAGGACCGATCCGCGCTGGAGATGGGTGCTGTCGCGATCGGACATGCGCTTCGTGATGCGGGTGTGGAGTGGTCGGATGTCGGCAGCCTGTACGCCGGCAGCCTCGAAGTCGCCAATCCCGAGGCGGTCACCGGACTGGTCGGAATGACCGGGTTGCCTGCGCGCGCGACCCTGAGCGGCTGTGCCACGGGCAACTCGCTGCTCACCCTGGCCGCGCGTGACGTCCAACTCGGCGAAGCCGAGATCGCCGTCGGTGTCGGTCTCGACAAACATCCGCGCGGCGCCTTCGGAGCCGATCCCGCCGTCGCCGGACTGCCGCAGTGGTACGGCGACCAAGGCATGTTCCTGACCACCCACTACTTCGGCACAAAGATCATGCGTTACATGCATGACCACGGCATCAGCGAACAGACCCTGGCACGCGTCTCTGCCAAGAATTTGGCGAACGGCGCGATTGCGCCGCATGCGTGGCGGCGGAAAGCCATGAGCCTGGAAGCGATACTGGCCTCGCCGGTCGTCAACGCTCCGCTGCGCCAATACATGTACTGCAATCCCAACGAGGGCGCAGCGGCCGTCGTGGTTTGCCGTGCCGACGTTGCCAAGCGCTACACCGACACTCCCATTTATCTACGTTCTACGGCGCTTCGCAGTCGTCGCGAAGGCGCCTACGAACTGCTGCGCACCTCGATCGAACTTCCCGTCGTGCCGGGCACCACCGCGGAAGCGGCGAAGGCCGCCTACGAACAGGCTGGCATCGGCCCGGAGGACATCGACGTCGCGCAGCTGCAGGACACCGACTCGGGCTCCGAGATCATTCATATGGCCGAAACCGGGCTCTGCAAGGACGGCGAGCAAGAGGCGCTGATGTACGACGGTGCCACAGAGATCGGTGGCCGCTTGCCGATCAACACCGACGGCGGTCTGCTGGCCAACGGAGAACCGGTGGGCGCCTCCGGGCTCCGGCAGGTATACGAACTGGTCCATCAGTTGCGAGGAACCGCCGGCGAGCGCCAGGTGCCCAACGATCCGCGCGTCGCGCTGGCTCAGCTCTACGGATCCCCGGGCACCGCCGCGGTCGCCATCCTGTCGAGATGAGCGCACCTGCGGACGATCGCGCGCGAGGAGCGAATCGGCAAAAGGCCGGGCAGTGACGGGTGACACCATCGCGGGGCTGCTCGACGAATGTGCGAGTGCCCGACCAAACCAGCCGTTGCTGCGGGAGGAATCGGGAGCGACGCTCACTGTCGCGGATGTGGCGTCGCTCTCCGCGGCGGGCACCCGCTGGCTCGCACGGGCGGGTGTCCGACCCGAGATGACGGTGGCGTGGCAATTACCGTCGTACACCTACGCGGCGGTCCTGATGCTCGCGCTGGCTCGAACCCAGGTGACGCAGGCGCCCGTCCTCCACCTGTATCGGCAGCGCGAGGTACGCGCCGCCCACGATGTCGCGAATGCCGACATCTTGGTCGTCGACGGAACGACCGCAGCCAACGCCCCGCCCGACGTTCCCGTCGTCAGGTTGCCCGACGACTTCCTCAATGTGCTGCGCGACATGCCCGAAGGTCTGGACCCCATGCTCGTCGGCACGCGCTCAGCCGACGACGCCAGGTGGATCTACTTCACCTCCGGCTCGACCGGCCGCCCCAAGGGCGTCACGCACACGGACACCACACTGTTGGCGTCGGCACGTGGCTTTGCAGCGCACCTCGGCCTTGGCGAGCACGAAAACGAAATCGGGACGATCGCGTTTCCGATAGCCCATGTCGGCGGAATCCTCTATGTCGCAGCCGGTTTGATCGGGGCGTTCTCGGCGCTCATGCTGCCCAAGGTCGATGCCGCCCAGCTCCCTGGCATCCTGGCGGCCCACCGGGTCACGGTGTCCGGTTCCAGCACCGCCTTCTATCAGATGCTGCTGTCGGAGCAGCTCGCATCCGGCAGCGACGAGCCTCTGATTCCGTCGCTGCGGATGTTGATCGGCGGCGGCGCGCCCTGCCCGCCCGAGCTGCACCGAAAGGTGCGGCGGCACATGGGGGTACCGATCCTGCACGCCTACGGCATGACCGAGGCGCCGATGATTTGCGTCAGCGAGGCCACCGATACCGAGGAGCAGCAGTCCAATACCTCCGGTCGGCCGATTCCCGGGGCCGACATTCGGATCGGCGGGACCGGTGAGATCGAGTTGCGCGGCGCCAATGTGACACCGGGCTATATCGATGCCGAGCAGTGGTCACGTGCGGTGACACCGGACGGCTGGTTCCGCACCGGCGACCGGGGCCACCTGCGCCCCGACGGACGTGTCGTGATCACCGGCCGAATCAAAGACCTGATTATCCGTAAGGGTGAGAACATCTCCCCCGACGAGATTGAAAACGAACTGCTTGCGCACCCGCTCATCGACGCGGTCGCGGTGGTGGGCCAGCCCGATGAACTGCGCGGGGAAGCGGTCTGCGCGGTCGTCCGACGCTCGCCCGGCCAACCCGACCTCACCCTCGACCAGCTGTGCGCCTTTCTGGACCAACGCGGCCTGATGAAACAGAAGTGGCCCGAGCGCCTGGTCATCGTCGACGAGTTTCCGCTCACAGGACTGGGCAAGATCGCGAAATCCGAGCTAGCCCAACAGATCGCAGGAGGAAGTCGATGACGGAGTTGGACGTCGACGAACGTCAACAGCTCGCGTATTCCGTTCGCTCCGCCTGTGAGCGACTGGCACCCGAAGACCGAGTACGCGCGGTGGCATACGACGGTGAAACCAACGAGCGCGGCATCGACACCGAATTGTGGAAGGTGCTCTGCAATCAGGTGGGCGTGACCGCGATCGCGCTGCCGGATCACCTCGGCGGTGCCGGCTTCGGCGCGAAGGCTTTGGGAGTGGTCGCCCACGAGTTGGGCCGGGCGCTGGCGCCCGTGCCGTTCCTCGCGTCGGCGGTACTCGCCACCGGACTGTTGATTGAACTGCGAGCACAAGATCCGAACTCAGAAGATCGACTGGCGGAGCTGGTTGAGGGTAACCGCACCGCTGCAGCGGTGCTCACCGGCGACGGCGGGCTGTGGCGGCGTGGCGCCGTCACTCTCAACGCCGAGCCCACCGCCAACGGCTGGAGCGTCACCGGGGTGGCGCGGCACGTGCTGAACGGCCATGCCGCAGATGATTTGGTGGTCGCCGCGATCGCCGACGGGCAACCTGCGTTGTTCGTCGTCGACGCCACCGCCTGCGGCGTCAGCGCCGAGCGCGAGCGCGTGCTCGACGGCACCCGTCCGATGGCGACGCTAGCCTTCACCGGCTCACCGGCGGTGCGACTGTCCTGCAGCGATCCCGTCGATGATGTCGTAGGGCGCGCGGTCGACCTCGCCATGGCGGTGCTGAGCGCCGAGCAGGTCGGTGCCTGCGAGCGCGTGCTCGAGATCTCGACCGAATACGCCCGCACACGTGTGCAATTCAATCGGCCGATCGGCAGCTTCCAGGCAATCAAACACAAGTGCGCGGACATGCTCATCGACCTCGAGTGGGCGCGCTCGGCTTCTCAGGCGGCGTTGCAGGCCGCGGACGGCGACATGCCGGGCGAGCTGGGCTGGCGTGCGAGCATGGCAAAAGCGGTGTGTTCGGAAGCCCTGCGCAGAATGGCGAACGCCAACGTGCAGATCCACGGCGGCATCGGCTTCACATGGGAGGACTCCGCACACCTGTTTGTCCGCCGGGCCTGCACCGATGAGGTGCTGTTCGGCCGGCCCGACGACCACTGGGACCGACTGGCCGTCGAAGCAAAGATTCTGTGACGGCCGGAGCGCGCCCGCCTACGCAGCCATGCCGAAATGCTCAGCGAAGCGGGTGAGGTAGGTTTCGGCCACCGTTGCCGAGGAGGCGTCGGCGTGGGCGAGGATGTGCGTCGCCCCTGCGCGGGTCATGGCGGAAACGTATTCGTCGAGTCCGGATACCGCAGCGGCATCGTCGAAATCGACCGAGGGAGCGGCGACCTGGATTTGAACGCTGTTCAGGTCGCGGCCGGATGCCGCGAGCATCTCTCGCAGTCTGTCGACCGCTCGTGAAAAGTCCTCCGCCCCGACGATAGCGGTGGTCCGGACCGACGACGCCATGGATGCCGGGGCGACCACCGCACTCCAGCCGCTGCCGTGCTCAACGACGCGTCGCAGGGTCGCGACGCTGTTGCCGCCGATCCACAGCGGTGGATGGGGCTTTTGGATCGGCACGTCGAGGTTCATTTCCCCGGTGGCGGCAAAATTCGATCCGGAGACCGGCTCTTCGGGGTGGGTCCAGATTCGTCGCAGCGCAGTCAGCGATTCGTCGAAGAGCCCGACTCGGGCGTCGAAGTCGACTCCCAGAGCAGCGAACTCGGAACGGAGATAACCGGCTCCCACGCCGGCGATCAACCGCCCACCGGACACGATGTCCAACGACGTAAGAGTTTTCGCGACCAGGTACGGATTCCGAAATGGCAACACATACAGGTGCGTCATCAACCGGATCGTGGTGGTGGCTGCCGCGAAAAAGGCCAAAGCGACGGCGGGCTCGAAGGTGTTATGGCCGCCGGCCCGTCGCCACTTCGCCGACGGTGCCGGATGGTCGGCCAGCGCTATCGCATCGAAGCCGAGCGCTTCGGCCTGACTGGCGATCACGCGCATGACCGTCGGGTCACGGAACTCGGGGCCTGCAGTCGGAACGTCACTCGGATATTCGAGGGTGAATTTGAGAGTCAATAGATCGATCCCGTCGCTCCGCCGTCGATGTGAAGGTTCATCCCGTTGAAGAACTCGGCTTTCGGGCTGGCGAGCATCGTGACGGCATAGGCGACGTCACTGACTTGGCCGATTCGATGGACGGTCTGCCCAGTACCTTTCAGCACATATTCCGCGGCGCGGTCCAGATCGTCACCCCAGCCGCGGCGCTCGGCGAAGATGCGTAAAAAGTCACGGAGCCCGCTGGTCATGATCATGCCCGGCATCACCGTGTTGACCGTTACACCGCTGCCGGCCAACGCCTTTGATAGGCCCATGGACATGTTGATCATCGCCGCCTTGGACGGTCCATAATCCGGCTGGCCCGACGTCGGGATGATTCCCGCAGCGGAGGCGATCTGGATGATCCTGCCCCAGCCCTTCTCCTTCATCGCCGGCGCCAGCGCGTGAACCAGATAGCCCGCCGAAAGCACGTTGCGCCGATAGGTGGCCCCCCACTCCGACACGGGCAGATCGAACCACGACTGCACTCCCGTCTCCGACGCTCCGCCGGCGTTGTTGACGAGGATGTCTATCCCGCCGAAGGCAGCGACTGCCATTCTCGCAACGTCCGCGGCGCCATCCTCGCTAGCCAAGTCGCCTACCGCGGCGGCGACTCGCGCGCCACTTTGTCGAATTTCGTTGGCAACCAGGTTTACTCGATCTGCGTTGCGGCCATGGATGACCACGGATACCCCCTCGGCGGCGAGCGCCGTAGCGATGCCCGCGCCGATTCCCGAACTGCTGCCAGTGACGAGGGCCCGTTTGCCCTCGAGGTCGAAGTTCACGACTAACCTCCGATTACAGTCCTGTGGCAGCGGTGCCACGGCCGACTCCACTGCCGACTCAGCGCACCCAACGACGTCAGCGGGTCGACCCGGGCACACAAAGGGAACATGCTGGCCAGACCCGCTTGCCGCATCGTCCGGCGAGCTACTACACTACCTCAGAAATAACTAAATGTTTTTCTGTTTTGCACGTCCCTCGAACCACAAGGAAGCACCGATGCCCCTGCAGCCCTGGATGCAGCTGATCTCCGTAGACGACCACTTGATCGAGCATCCCAAGGTCTGGAGCGACCGCCTGCCCCAGAAATACCTGGGAGCGGGACCCAAGATCATCGAGTGGGAGCGGCCCGACACCGGCCAGATGTGTCAGGTGTGGGAGTACGAAGGTCGCATCTACCCCTACATCGGACTCAACGCTGTGGCGGGCAAAAAGCCGGAGGAATACGGCATCGAACCGGTCCGCTACGACGACATGATTCCGGGCTGCTACGACCCCAAGGCGCGGGTGGCTGACATGGACATCGATGGCGTGCAGGCGATGACCTGTTTTCCGTCCTTCCCGCGGTTCGCGGGCGCGGTCTTCGCAGAGGGTGAGGACAAAGATCTCGCGCTGCTGTGCTCCCAGGCCTGGAACGACTTTCACATCGACGAGTGGGCGGCGACCGCGCCGGACCGGTTCGTGCCCGTCGCGATCCTGCCGTTCTGGGACCTCGACGCGAGCATCAAGGAACTCCACCGGATGGCCGCCAAGGGCGCCAAGTGCGTCAGTTTCCCCGACCTGCCGGATCGGCTCGGGCTGCCGTCGCTGCACAGCGATCACTGGGACCCACTGTGGTCGGCGTTCGAGGAGACCGACTTAGTGCTGGCGCAGCACTTCGGTTCCGGCGGCTTCCCCCCGCCGATCGCTTCGGACGCGCCGTTTGCGGTCTTCATCGTGCTGATGGGGACCATCAGCATGGGCGCGTTGACGGACTGGCTGTTCTCCCATGCGCTGCACAAGCATCCGAAGCTCAAGGTCGGGCTATCCGAGGGCGGCATCGGCTGGATCCCCTATATCCTTGAACGCTGCGACAGCGTGTGGCGCAAACACCGCCACTACCAGAACATCAACCAAGAGGTGCTGCCCAGCGATTTGTTCCGGCGCCACTTCCACGGCTGCTTCATCGAAGATGACTTCGGCGTGGAGTCGCGGCACAAGATCGGAATGGACAACATCACCTGGGAGTGCGACTACCCGCATTCGGACTCGTTCTGGCCGCAGAGCCGGGAGCGCGCAGCCCAGGCGTTCAAGGATGTTCCCGACGACGAGGTGCACCAGATGGTGGAGCTCAACACGCGCAAGCTGTACAACTTTCCACGATCTGCATGACCGCCGACGGCGTCGAGCCGGTCGAACAGCTGCCGCTATCCGACTGGACCGACCAGGACCTGCTGACCAAGGACGAGGCACGAGAACGTCTCGTCGAGGAGATCGGCCGCACGCAGGTGCGGCTGAGCCAGCTCGACGCCGCCGACTCCGATGACGAGGCCGAGATCGCGCTGTTGACACGCCGCCTCAACGCAATGGAATCCATCAGGGATGAATACAGCACTCACCTCGACCAGCAGCGACCTGGCCACCCGGCGTGAACTCCATTCAGCCATAACCGAATTGCGATCAATAGCTGTTTCACCAGCACGTCGTCGTCCAGCGACGAGCCGTTGACGTCACAACCGAGAATGGAGCGTTGCCTGTGCCGCTGGCGATTACAGAAGACCATCGCGACCTTGCCGAGGTGGCGAGTGCCATGGTGTCCGGGCGCGGAGGTATCGCCTCCGCACGCCGGATCCTGCTCGACCCGGATGTCCCCGACCGTTGGTGGTCGACCGATCCCCTCTGGAAGGAGATCGTGTCGACCGGGTGGCTCGGAATGCACGTCGACGAGAAGTACGGTGGCCAGGGCTATGGCCTGCCCGAGCTGGCCATCGTGCTCGAACAGCTCGGCCGTGCCGCGCTCGGCGGCCCCTTCCTGCCGACGGCCGCGGCGTCATCGGTGATTGCCCAGTTCGGCACCGATGAACAGTGCGAGCGTTGGTTACCGGGGTTGGTGTCCGGCGATGTCATTGCCGGCATAACCTTCGCCGGCGATGCAATCGCGACCGGGTCGCGCATGTCGGTTGACGCCGTCCCTGCGCTCTCCGAGCCCGGAGCCGACCTGTATCTGGTGTGGGCCGGACAAGACGTGCTGATCGTTCCCGCGGGCGACGCTGTCGAGGCTCGACGCACCGACAGCATCGATCGGCTGATGAGACCCATTGCAGCTGTTGCGATGTCGTCGGCGCCGATAGCCGATACGCTCGTCGGAGCGGCGTTGCCGGCTATGAAGATCTTGCGTCTATTCGCGGCCGCCGAGGCCGCCGGTGGTCTTGCCGCGTGCACCGAAATGGCCACGGCCTACGCGGCCACCCGCGAGCAGTTCGGCAGGCCGATCGGGTCATTTCAAGCCGTAAAGCACCACTGCGCCAACATGCTCTTTGACACCGAACTGGCAACGGGTGTGGTCTGGGATGCGGCACGCGCCAACGGCAGTGAGGCTGATTTGGCGGCCGCAATGGCCGCGGGCCATGCGCTGCCGGCGTACCAACGAGTGTCATTGAAGACCATTCAGATACTCGGCGGCATCGGCTACACCTGGGAGCACGATGCCCACCTGTACGTCCGGCGCGCGACGGTGTTGCATGCATTCTTCGGCGATCAATCAGTGCTTCGTGACGCGGTGTACGACATGCAACGCGACGGGTTGCGCCGGCACAATTCCGTCGACCTGCCGCCCGAGGCCGCGCAATACCGGCAGTCAGCGGAGCAGTTTCGCGCCGACCTCGCCACGACGAAAGATCAAGACCGCCAGAAACTCTGGGCGCGAAGCGGCTATCTGCAGCCGCACTGGCCGAAGCCTTACGGTCGCGCCGCCGACTCCGCCGAACAGCTGGTGATCGAGGAGGTGCTCGCCGGGCTGGACAAGCCGAGCCTCGGCCTGGGCGAATGGGTGGTCCCGACCCTGCTGCAACACGGCACCCCCGAACAGATCGAGCGGTTGATGTGGCCGAGCCTTGAAGGCGAGGTGCGATGGTGCCAGCTGTTCAGTGAGCCCGGTGCAGGATCTGACGCTGCGGCGGTCTCTACCCGCGCCAAGCGGATTGACGGCGGCTGGCTGGTCACCGGGCAGAAGGTGTGGACCAGCGACGCAATGAACTGTCAGCGCGGCCTGGCCACCGTCCGGACTGACCCCGACGCGGCCAAACACAAAGGCATCACGGCGATGATCATCGATCTTGCCGCCCCCGGGGTGACCATTCGCCCGCTCACCGAGATCACCGGCGAGACACTGTTCAATGAAGTGTTCTTCGACGATGTTCTTGTCACCGACCGCGATGTCGTCGGAGCCGTCAACGCAGGCTGGGCGGTCGCCATGGCGACGCTGGGCAACGAGCGGGTTTCGATCGGAGGCGGTTCGGTCACGATGGAGGCCGAATCCTTACTCGATCTGATGAGACGTCATGGCGGAAATGATCGCGGACTTGCGCGTGAGGTCGGGGCCCTGCTCGTTGAGGCCTATGGCATCGCTGCGCTCAACATGCGCCAAGCCGCCCGCGCCGTGTTCGAATCGGGCCCGGGCGTTGAAGGCAACATCGTCAAAATCGTTGGCGCCGAACATGCTCAGCGCGTGGCCGAGCTAGCGCTGAGCATCGCCAGGACCGCTCTGCTCATCGGCGGCGCACCCGAGGTCACGCATGATTACCTGTTCAGCCGGTGCTTGACTATCGCCGGTGGGACATCGGAGATCATCAGAAACCTTGTTGCCGAGCGTCTTCTGGGACTGCCACGTGAGCCATCAACAAGGTAGAGCGAACGGCCGTGATTGACACAGTCCGCGAGGAGGCTTGAGAAGACCGTGACCGTCGAGCGACTACTGCCGACACCGGAAGCGCGCGACCTCATCGACCTGGTGCGGCAGGTGGCCGACAAAGCTCTTGATCCCATCGTCGATCACCATGAACGTGAACACACCTATCCCGAAGGGGTTTTCAAGACACTGGGCGACGCGGGGCTGCTGAGCCTGTCGCAACCCGACGATTGGGGCGGCGGCGGCCAACCGTTTGAGGTGTACCTCCAGGTGTTGGAAGAGTTGGCGGCACGCTGGGCGGCGGTGGCGGTGGCGGTCAGCGTGCACAGCCTCGCATGCCATCCGTTGCTGGCATTCGGTTCCGAAGACCAGCGGCGGCGGTGGCTCCCGGACATGCTCGGTGGCGCCACGATCGGCGCCTACAGCCTGTCCGAACCCGACGCGGGATCCGACGCCGCCGCCCTCCGGTGCCAAGCGGTGCGAACGGTCGACGGATACCAGATCACCGGCACCAAAGCGTGGATCACACATGGCGGTGTGGCCAACTTCTATACGCTGTTTGCGCGCACCGCTGAAGGGTCGCGCGGCATCAGTTGTTTCCTCGTACCGGGTGACGCGGCGGGGCTCACATTCGGTCCGCCCGAAGACAAGATGGGGCTCAACGGAGTGCCCACCACGTCGGCCTTCTACGACGCAGTCGAACTGGCCGTGGAGCGGCGAATCGGCGAGGAAGGCCAAGGCCTCTCCATCGCATTCAGCGCGCTCGACAGTGGACGGCTCGGCATCGCGGCGGTCGCCGTCGGCATCGCCCAAGCGGCGTTGGACGAGGCCGTGTCCTATGCGCGGCAGCGAACCGCGTTCGGCCGACGCATCATCGACCACCAGGGTCTCGGATTCGTCCTGGCGGACATGGCCGCCGCCGTTGACTCGGCGCGCGCGGCCTACCTCGACGCCGCGCGGCGACGCGACGCCGGCATGCCGTATTCGCGTAGTGCATCGGTCGCCAAGCTGGTGGCCACGGACGCCGCGATGAAGGTGACCACCGATGCCGTTCAGGTGCTCGGCGGCTATGGCTATACGCGTGATTACCGAGTCGAGCGGTACATGCGCGAAGCGAAGATCACGCAGATCTTCGAGGGCACCAACCAAATTCAGCGTTTGGTGATCAGCCGTCAGCTGAGCGCGGCCGCGGGCGGCTAGGACCGTCCGTCGTGCGGCCATATGAGCGAAGGAGAACCCAATGAGCGATCCCGTTCCCGCATCGACGGCCGAGCAGGCGACTCACCTGCACCGTGGCCGGACCTGGGATGAGCTTCCAGTGGGCTTGTCCTTCCGCACCGGCAGCCGCACGGTGACCGAAGCCGATTTCGTCCAGTTCGTCACCTGGGCCGGGTTCACCGAACCACTCTTCATGGACGCGTCAGATGTCCTCGAGAGCAACGGCCGTCGACTAGTACCGGCTGCCCTGACCTATAGCGTCGCGGAGGGATTGTTGATACAGACCCTGGCATTCGCCGGAACCGGGATCGCTTTCCTGGGGATGACTTTGACGGCGCGGCGGCCCGTGTACGTCGGCGACACGTTGCACGCTGTGGTCACCATCACCGAATCCCGTGCGACGAAAAAGCCCGACCGCGGCATGGTGGCAAGCACCGTCAGCGTCCGCAACCAACACGGCGAGGAAGTGCTCGAGTACACCCCCACACGGTTAGTCCGGGGTTGAACGCTCGATGACGGTGATGGCTCGCTCGGGGCAGGCGTCGGCCCCTCGGTGGGCCTGGTCGATGAACGCGGCAGCGACCTCCCCTTCGGGCGGGATGCAGTAGCCGGTGTCGTCGAGGTGGTAGACGTCTGGTCCAGCGGCCGCGCACAGCGCGTGACCGACGCAATGTGCGGCATCGAATTCGATGCGAATGGTCACTGCTCTCCTCCGGTGTCAATCTGTGGCCCCGGAGTGAAGGCGATGGGCAGTTCACGCATGGCCCAGACCTCACCGGCGTCTTCGAAACGCTTGGGTGTGCCGTCGAGGCGGTAATCCGGCAGTCTCTCGAGGACTTCGCTGAGCATCTCCTGGAACATCACGCGAGCCAGGTGAGATCCGAGGCAACGGTGTATTCCGACACCGAAAGCCATGTGTTTCTGGCTGTTCGCGCGGTCCAGGCGGATCGTATGGGGGTCTTCGAAGACGGCCGGGTCACGGTTGGCGGCCGCCCACATCAGGATTGCCCGGTCCCCCGCTTCCAGTTGGCTGCCGTGGAACTCCGCGTCACGTGACACGGTGCGTGCCAACCCCAAAGTTGGTGTGCAGTGCCGCAGAAACTCATCCGTCGCCGTCGTGATCCGGCCCGGGTCGTCGATCAACTGCTGTCTCAGCTCCGGGCGCTGGCTCAGTTCGAACAGCACGTTGCCGGTGAGCCCGCTGGTGGTGTCCATGCCGCCCAGCATCATCAGCACCGTGTACATGAGGATCTGGGTGTCGTCCATGGGGACTCCATCGATCTGCCCGCCCAGAATGCGGCCAAAGACGTCGTCGCCAATGTCACCGCTCTCCCGACGCTCGGTCATGTTCTTGTAGATCTCACCGAACATCTCCATAACCGCAGCACCGGCCTTCTCCTCGTCGTGCGTGCGGTCGTGCACCATCGAATGCACCCAGTGCACCCATTGCAAATACTTTGATTCGTCGAAACCGAGCATGAGCAGAATCAGCTTGGCCGGCATAGGCGTCGTCAGTTCGCCGACGATATCGCAGTGTCCGCGCTCGATGAATCCGTTGACCATCTCTCTGGCCATCCGGCGAGCGCGCGACCGCAGCGCCTCGGCCTGTCCCGGCGAGAATGCCTTGACCGTAACCTGACGGAGCTTTTGCGTCAGTGGCGGATCCGATTCGATCGGAAGGATGGGGAACGGCGCACCGCTCGCGGGCACTCCCACCGAGGGATACGAGTTGAACAGATCATCGTCGCGCGCGGCCTCGAACACCGACTCGTAGTCGAGCAACGTCCAGAACCCGCCATGTTGCTCGGAATGTGCCACCGGGCAACGCGATCGCATTGCGGCCAGCGTTTCGTGCGCCGATTCCCGGAATTCCGGCGAGTGGTGGTCGAAATTCTCGGCAACCGAAGTCGTTGTTGGCATCGACACGAGTGCGTCCTCCTCGATGAGTCCTGCCGGTCTCCGCGGCGATTCGCGCGGGCTGGCGGAAAGCCGGTGCGATACCGACTGCGACTACACTTTTGAATACTCTGTAGTTCACTCAGCACACTAGCGAGTGATGTAGCCTACGGTCAACCTAAGGGTGAAAGCTTGGAGGGCGATGAACACGCTCGACTCGGCAGCGGGGACGGACAGGCACCGCGCCCCGGCATGGGGCGCGGACCTCCCCCTCACGGAAGACGAAGCGCGAGAACGGCTCATCCGAGCGGCCGAAGCCTGTTTCGCTGAGCGCGGACCGAGCCGAACCAAGGTGACACACGTGGCGGCGAAGGCGGGCGTCCACCGCACGACCGTCTATTCGTATTTCCCCAACATGGACGCCATCCTCGCGGCGTGCTTCGTCAAGGCGACCAATCTCGTCGTCGAGGCCGCTGATCCCTATTTCGGCGAGGATGGTCCCTTCATCGACCGATTGATCAACGCAGTGATGGCCGGGCTTCGCGCAGCGCGGAGCAACCCGACCATGCTGTCGATGACAGCACCCCACGACTTGGCCCGAACACATCGCGCGGCGGAAAGGTCCGAGGCATGGCGCACGGGAATCGTCGAAGGGTTGGCTGCTCGATTCGCCAGCGCGGTGCCCGGTGAGGTGCGCACCGACATCTCGCCGTATCACATGGCTCACTGGATAGTTCGGATCGCGTTCAGTCTCATCGAGGATCCGGGTGGTGACGAGGTCGGCGGTGATGAGGGCCTACTGCGTGCGTTCCTCCCAGGCGCGATCGCACCACAGCCTCGCCCCAATCACACTCGCCGATCGCGCTAACCAGTCGCGGGTTCTAGAGAGGATGTGCCGTTCGGCATCAGTGAACCGTTGCGAGCGGTCGGTAAGGCCGGCGAACAGTTGCTGCGCCCAGTCGGCGGCTTCGACCAATTGGCCTATGCTCACGTCAGTGATGATCACCACGACCACTCCCCCTACGTCCCGGGACGGTCTACCGGCGCAGGCTGGCACGTAATCTGCTGCCGTCAAAGGTATTCCAGGCCTGCGGCCGTAATTCGATGATTGCCCGATCCTGCTTGGCAAGCAGGATTGCCATTTCCTCGGGCATCTCAGGGAAAGCGCGTTCACAAAACGCCGGGTAAAACCAGCTCCCGGTGCTGTCGTCGGTATGTACGACGGCCAGCGTGCGGGCGCTGGCCATCTGCTGGAGAGGCAATTCAGTACCCGCACTCGACAGGCAGACTGCGCTGTGCGGGTTAACTTTCAGCGCCTTTACCCGAGGCCGGTCGCGATACGAGGTCACCCAAAGCGCATCCTGTCTCCACAGGTATGTCTGCACCGCGGAAACCGGTCGGCCCTTGCCGTCAATCCAGCTGACGACACACTCGGTCTGGGCTTCCAGCAGTCGTGCGAATGCGTCTCCGGTCAGTCGCGCTTGCGAAAACTCATCCATGGCATCTCTTCCCCGCCGGCGTCACTAACCTGTTCGCTGGTCATCGCTGACGCCAGAACTGCTGCGCGACAACGTCGCTGCTGTGACGGCCGTGGAGTCGCTGGACATTCCTGCGGCGGGCTCGATGGACAGGCCGCTCAGTCGGGTGGTCATGAATCTCGCCAACGCAGATTCTCATTCTTCTTAGCCGGTTTCTACCCAACCGGATCTCACGCAGCGATGACCTCGCGCTCTGCGGTCTGCTGCGCTGAGATCGATCGCAACATAACGACAACCAGGGCGACAATCCACACGCTGAACGCGACTAACGGAATCCAGAACGCGAATACCCCGTTCCAAGCAAGCGGTCCGTCATTGAAGAGCATGACCGCGCCCCCGGGAGTCGCCAGAACCAGATACCAGATGTTGAGGTATCCGAACCAGCGCGGAAACACGGGCGGGTTCTGCTGGTCGATAAACGCTGCGATTGCCAACACCGCCGCCTGCACGACCAATGTTCCAACGATGCCCACGAACATCAACCAGAAGACGTCATCGAGGGTCTGGGTGATCTCGACCGGCCGTTGTCCGGGACGGAACGTCGCCGTCGCGAGAATCATCATCGGGAAGATGAAACCCGGCACGACGACGACGCCGGAGAAAATCTGCGTGATGGACAGCACACCCCACTTGCCCTCTATCTGCCGCAGCC
This sequence comes from Mycobacterium sp. E1386, assembly GCF_001672745.1. Lineage (NCBI taxonomy): Bacteria > Bacillati > Actinomycetota > Actinomycetes > Mycobacteriales > Mycobacteriaceae > Mycobacterium > Mycobacterium sp. E1386. Next base: position 19,427 of record NZ_LZKH01000031.1, on the reverse strand, counting down.
GCAGGCAGATCGCGGCAAGGAATGGCATGAACCACGCGACGAAGTACATACAGAATGCAAGCCCGATGCGGATGCGCAGCTTGTTCGCGACCAGTGTCGACGCGATGTGTTCAGCACTCGATGTCGGTGACAACGGTGGAATCAAACCTGCGATCAAACAGAAGAACAATCCGAAGGATGCCAGTGCCACGACTCCGCACCACACCGCCGCCCGTTGCAGTTTAAGGTCCATCTCCTCCGCCTGTCTTCTCGGATCGCTGCGCAATCGCCTTGCCCAAGCAACGCGCCGGTGGCTACACTACTAGAAATAACTAAATGTTTGTCGATTTTGGTTCAGGTCTCGGATGCTCCGATATCCGGGATCATCCTCCTCAACGCGATGGAATCGGTCCTTGACGAATACGGCATCTAACTCGACGTCAGCTGAGACGTCGAGGGGTCGCGGGGCGACCGAGGACGTCGCGGCGCTCCGGTCGCAGTTCCGTGCTTTCTTGGAGGGTGCGCCGAAACCGCCGGGACTTCGGAACTACGGCCCCACGCCGACCGCTGAGGACATCGAGCCCGGCCGCGCCTGGCACAAGTACCTCGCTCGGCACGGCTACGTGTGCTTGCATTGGCCGGTCGACTTCGGCGGTACCGATGCGTCGGTTGCCTATCAGGCGCTGTTCGCCGAGGAGTGCGCTCGCGCCGGGGTGCCTCGCCAGCTTGCGATCACCGCCATCGACCTAGTCGGACCGGTCCTTATCAAGTTCGGCTCCGAGCAGCAGCGATCGCGCTACCTCGAGCCCATCCGACTGGGAGACCATGTCTGGACACAGCTGTTCTCCGAGCCCGGTGCGGGGTCCGACCTGGCCGGTGTGCGGACCAAGGCGCAGAAGACCGCCTCGGGGTGGCGCATAGATGGGCAGAAGGTCTGGAGTTCGGCCGCGAATTCGGCGCAATTCGGTTTGCTGCTCGCCCGCACCGGACCGGATTCATATCGTGGGTTGAGCATGTTCATCGTTCCGATGGATGCTGCCGGCGTCTCGGTGCGGCCGCTTCGGCAGATGGACGGCGAGAGCAAGTTCAACGAGGTCTTCTTAGACGGTGTCGAGTTGAGCGAAGACAACTTGATCGGCGAGGAGGGCCAAGGGTGGACGATCGCCCTGGTCACGCTGGGCCGCGAGCGGCTGACGCTGGGTTCGAATGCCGTGGGGATGTTCAAGCTGCTCGACCGAATGATGCAGGCGGCACGTGACCGCGATCAGCTGAATCCCATTCTGGCCCAATCGATGACGAAGCTGTGGGCGCGAATGTGGCTGTTGCGGTTCACCTGGGAGCGCGCGATCGAGGAAGGGGATACGTCGTCGTCGGCCTTCTCTGTTCTCAAGCTGATGACGTCGGAGACCGACCGCGACCTCGGTGACCTCGCCACCGAAGTGCTCGGCACAGATGTCTGCGTCGACCCCTCCGACGACTCAGACGACGCCGAGTTGGTCCGCGCGATGTTGGTTGCGCGCGCACAGACGATTCTCGGCGGCACCAGCGAAATTCAGCGCAACATCCTCGGAGAGCGGATATTGGGTCTGCCAAAAGAGCCGCGGTGACTGTCGACCCAATACAGACGGAATTCTCTGCCGCACTGCGAAACAAGCTGCGCCCAGGCATGACCGTCGCGCTCGGCGACGGTGTTGGCGCGCCGCGGTGTACCGGCGACGGCGCTTCGGTGTGCGCCACGCTCAGCGCGGTGGCACGAGAGATCGGTGGGGTTCGACTTGTCGTCGGCTGGTTGCCCTCGCCCATGCAGGGGTTCGAGCCCGACGCCTTCGCCGAAGTCGTCGCGATTATGCCCGGCTGGGGCGTGCGGAACGTACTGGGTTCGCCGACAGCGCGTTTCGTCCCGACCCGGCTCAGTTCAGTTGCCTCGCTGATGAGAGGCGTGCTCCGCCCCGACATACTCATCACCCGCCTGGTGGACAGGGCGGGCCGCTTCCATTTCAGCACCGAGGTGTCCTGGCAACGCGAGATCGTCGACGCCGGTACGGCCGTTTTCGCCATCGCCGACACGGAAGCCCCGCTCGCCGACGCCGGCCCGCCCCTGGCCGCCGAGGCGATCGAGTTCATCGGCCATACCTCAGAGGGCCCCGTCGAGATGCCCAGCGTCTTTCCCGACGCGGTTCACGAAGCCCTGGCCGACGCGGTGCTGCGATTCGTACCCGAAGGCGCACGGTTGCAGTACGGCCCCGGCAAGCTGGGCACCGCGTTGCTCAACCGCACGCGACGGCCGCTCCACATCGACACCGGCCTGTTGACCGACGCCGTCGTGGACCTCGACTCTCGCGGACTGCTCATCGGAATGCCCAGTGCCACATACCTGTTCGGGACCCAAACGCTCTACCGCTGGGTCGACGGCAAGCCGATCCTGCACGGCATCGACTACACCCACGACCTCACCCGGCTGTCTCGAGGCATTCCGTTGGTCGCGGTCAACACCGCGCTCGAAATCGATCCGTTCGGTCAGATCAACGTCGAGGGAGTCGGGGAGAAAATCGTCGGCGGCATCGGTGGACATCCGGACTACTGCGCGGCGGCCAGCATGAGCCGGGGCGGCCTGTCCATCATCGCTGTTCCTTCCACGGTGAACGGCCACTCCCCTTTCGTCGAGCAGTTGAGCAGGCCGGCATCGACACCCGCGCACGACGTCGACCTCATCGTCACCGAATCGGGCAACGCGGACTTGCGTGGCGCCGACTGGAACCAGCGCAGGCGACTCATCGGTGCACTGTTCGAACGAAAGGACCACCAATGACTGAAGGAGCATTATCGGGGCGCGTCGTCCTGGTCACGGGCGGCGGACGCGGCATCGGACGCGGCCACTGCCTCGCACTGGCCGCGCATGGCGCCGCGGTCGTTGTCAACGACCCGGGTGTCAGCCGCGACGGCTCCGCGGGTGACACGGGTCCCGCCGCCCAGGTCGTCGCCGAAATCGAAGCCGCCGGCGGCAAGGCGATAGCGCATACCGGGTCGGTGGCCTCGTGGAGCGACGTCGCCGACATGCTCGCCGCGGCCGTTTCCACCTTCGGCACCCTGACCGGCGTGGTGAACAACGCGGGCATCGTGCGAGACGCGATGGTGGCCAACGCGACCGAGGACGACTGGGATGCGGTGATCGCCGTGCACCTCAAGGGCACCTTCGCCGTCACCAAACACGCTTGCGAGTACTGGCGGGCGCAGTCCAAGGGGGGCCACCAGATCGACGCGCGGATCGTCAACACGGTGTCCGGCGCCGGCCTGTGGGGCAACGTCGGACAAAGTGCCTACGGTGCCGCCAAGGCCGCGATCGCGAATCTCACCGTCGTCACGGCGATGGAGGCGCGCCGGTACGGCGTTGCGGTGAACGCGATCTCGCCGCTGGCCGTTACCCGGATCAGCGAAGATTTTTTCAAGGGAGACCGGGCCGCCGACCCGGCACTGGACCCGGCGCGCAGTTCCGAGGTGGTGGCGTGGCTGCAGGGTCCGGAGTCGGGCTGGTTGACGGGCCAGATTCTGCGCATCAATGGCCACAAGCTCAGTCGCGTAGCAGGTTTCGCGGAGGCGCCTGGACGTTACGCCGCCAAAGACGGGACGTCGCTGGCATTCGACGAGATCGGCCAGGCGGTGAGTTGGCTGTACGGCACATCACCGCGCGGACTGGCCGGGCCGCTGCCGGCGACCTGAGGTAACACTCGTGGAGGAGCACTGCGCTGATTGTGGATTCGACCAGGTGGCAGCACCCGCAGGCGAGATCGCCGCTGCACTGCCCGCAGTTGCCTCTGCCGTAGCCGAATCGATGCGACCGCTCGCCTCTGAGGCCACCTACCGTAGGCCGGCGCCAGATGTATGGGCGCCGGCGGCTTGAGCCGCAACAGCGACGCGACGGTTGCTCGACGTCGGGGCCGCGATGTTCGCGCAGAAGCCGGTATGAAGATGTTTTTGTCGAGGACATCGTCGGGCGCGCTGACGTGTCGAGAGCCTTTGCCTGCGCCAGAGGAAAACACAGACGGGCAGGACGACCGAGACGCGGTGTCCGAAGCTAGCGTGCGGCGTCTATCGTGCTACCGCCGTCAACCATGTAGGTCATACCGGTGATGTACTTCGAGTCATCGCAGGCAAGGAAGAGGGCGACCGGTGCAACGCTCTCCTCTGGCGGCGAGGGCATTCCCAAGGGGACGTTGGAAACCATCTTTGCCACACGCTCATCTTGCACTGCCTCCGCGAGCGCTTCTGTCAGAGTCGTCGGGCAGATGACGTTTACACGAATTCCGTCCGCTCCCCACTCCCGAGCGGCGGTGCGGCTCAGGGCCCGAATGGCCTCCTTGGCGGCAGAGTACGCCCCGTAACCCGCTGGCGATGAAATCCCTGCTGGCGAGCCAAAATTGATTACCACCCCGCGCCGTTCCTTCAGATGCCCATGACTCGCTTGCATGAAGTGCAGAGTAGCGATCGGGCCCGACGAAAATTGCATCTGCAGTTGATTATCGTCAATGTCTACTAGTGCGTTGGTAACACCGGTGGTGTGGTGTGCGTTATTGACGAGGATGTCGATGCCGCCGAATTGTGAGGCCGTGGAGTGCACCGCCGCATGCACCTGCGCCTTGTCGGTGACATCACATTGCAATCCGATCGCGGATCCTCCGCCTTGGGTGATGGTGTCGACGACCTCGTCCACCGTCGATCCCGTTCTGGAGACGACCGCTACCAACGCGCCCTCTCGCGCGAAGCGAAGGGCAATGCTGCGACCGATTCCGCGGCCCGCACCGGTTACCAGGGCCACCTTGCCAGACAACCGATCTGCCGGTTCACTCATTTCCATCTCCTCAAACATCTCTCTAACGGGCCAGTACCGGAACGAAGTTCGATTCATTCGAACCCGGAAGGGCGTGGGATGCCTACACGTCAGCCACGTTGCGCGACCAGTAACGCGGAACCCTCCGGGCACTCCGCAGCCGATCAAGTTATATCATTAACTAATTATCTATAACGTTAGACCTCCAGCTGGCCTCCCCTCTTCGCGGGGCCGTGGGTCCGGGCGATTGTTCTATACGGCATCGTGGATTTGACCGATATTTTCAACACGTGTGTTGAAACTGCGGTATGCTCCACTGAAAGTGAATGTTCCGGCGAAGGAGCGCATCGATGCAGAACTGGCCCACGATGCAACCCACAGGCTGGTTCCAGGTGGCGTGGAGCGCCGACCTGGAACTCGGTGAAGTGAAGGCCCTGCACTACTTCGGCCGTGACCTCGTGGCCTTCCGGGCCCACAACGGGCAAGTGTGCGTGATGGATGCTCACTGTCGGCACCTCGGCGCCAACCTCGCTTTCGGCGGCTGCGTGGTCGAGGACGGCATTCAATGCCCTTTTCATGGCTGGGTGTGGAACGGCCAGGGTCGCAACGTCCGTATCCCCTACCAGGACCGTCCCAACAGAGGCCGACGGATCCGCTCCTATCCCGTGACCGAAGTTAACGAATCGATATACATCTGGCATGACACTGCTGGACGAAATCCTTTGTGGCAGCTGCCCACCGGTTTCGAGATGCTGGGAGATCACGTCGCCTCGCGCAGCTACCACCCGCTCAATGCGGACTGCCGCACGCGATTCACCAACATCCACGTACATCCGCAGGTGATCGCCGAGAACGCGGTTGACCCGCACCACTTCCGATTTGTGCATCACACCCCAATCAGCCCAGTGGTGCTGCGCGAGTCCACCGATAGGTCGACCTGGTCGTCAAAGGTCGGGTTCGGCCGACGGTGGGTGGATGGTGTGGATCGTCGCGACGACACCCTCAACACGATCGAGATCTATTGGTCGGGCGTCGGGGTGAGTTTCAACGGAGAACACACTCGAGAGGGAATTCGGGTCATCTCCATCTGCGCTACGCCGGTCGACGAAGAGACCTCGGATATCTTCGCCGGCTACTGGATTGATGCCGAAAGTGCTGATTTCGCCGAGCGGCTCGCATTAGCCAAACGCGCGCTGCCCCAGGATATTCAGATCTGGGATCATCAGCAATATATGGATCCGCCGGCGCTCGCGACCAGTGAGGCGGCCGGCTTCAAGAAGCTTCGTGCGTGGTGTTCCAGCTTCTATCCTGAGCCCCAGGCTGCGGGGGACCGACTTGTCGGCCACAGCGTCTGGTAGCCCCGCAGGGCGCCGCAAGTCCGATCGCACGCGCGAGTCGATACTTGACGCCGCGCGGATAGCGTTTGCCCGCAAGGGGTTCTCAGCTGTCACCATTCGTGACATCACCAATCTGGCCCAGATCAACCGCGCCAGCTTCTACTACTACTTTCCCGACAAAACCGAACTGTTCATAGAGCTGGGTACGGCGACCTACCGCGAAGCTCTGCACGTCGTAAAGTCTTTCGGTGAGCTGGACCACCCGCCGACCCAGTCCGCCGTCCGAGGATGGGTGAACAGCTATTACTCCTATTTGGACCGCAACGGCGCCTTCGTCATCCGCTCTGCCGACGACGCACCGCAGGATGCGAAGTTCCGTTCGGCGGTAACCCGCGCCCACGGCCGAACGGCCGCGGCTCTCGGCGAGCGCATAGCCAAGCTGGCGGCCCGCCCGCCCGACGCCGAGCCCCCCGCGTTAGGGCTATCGGTGATGGCGATGCTCGACCGTAGCTGGTTGATGGTCCAACACAACGAGATTCCATCGGCGTCACGAGACAGTGTCATCCTCGCGCTGTCCGAAATGATCGCCCGCCTACTGAGCGGTTGACCGTCGGAGCAACTACAGCCGGCCCGCAACCCGCAATTCTGGATGCACCCAGTCCGGTGATCGCTTCTCCTTGAAGGCGATGAAACCTTCGCGAGCCTCGGGACCATCGAGACTCACCTTCATCCCGATGCGATCGTAAAGACCCATGTAATTGTCGAGACTGGACTTGATGAGGGCACGCGCGTGTGGCGCGGTGCGGCAGCACTGGGCCAGAACTTGATGCGCGGCTGTCATCAGGTCGTCATGAGGGACCACCCGGGCGACCAGACCCCAGTCAACCGCCTCCTGGGCGGACAACACCCGGCCGGTGAACATCAGGTCTCGCGCGCGAACCGGTCCGATCACCCTGGCGAGCATCTGGCTGTAATAGGTGTCAGCAATTCCCCGGTACAGCTCCGGCACTCGGAAAGTAGCACGGTCGCTGACCACAGCCATGTCACTGCAGAGGGCGATCTGGAGTCCGCCGCCCTGGGCGAGACCGTTCACGGCGGCGACGACGGGTTTGGCCGACTGGCGCAGACTGTCGAACGGTGTGACGTCCATGCCCATCGTCGCGGCGAAGTCCATCCAATTGTCCTCAGCGCCTTGGGCGAGATCGCCGCCAGGCGCGAATACATCGCCTGTGCCGGTGATCAGCAGCCCGGCCAGGTTGTCGTCGGAATTGACGCGCGAGATGGCGTAGCGAATACCGAAGTACATCGCGGGGGTCATCGCGTTGCGCGCCATGGGGCGGTCGAGCGTCAGGACGGCGAAGCCGCCTTCGCGTTCGAATCGCAGGAAGGGCGTGCCCAGCCAGTCACCGTCGGGCGGGCGGGGGCTCAGCTCGTTGGGCTCGGCGGACATATCACTCCTCGAAGGTTGAATGGCGCGGTCCGTCACTTGCTGAAGAACATCAACGGACGCTCGACGAACTCGAACACCACGCCGTCGGGTGAGCGCAGAAACGCGACGTACAAGCCGTCGATCTTGGTTCCCGGTAGCGGGCACCACACTGGATCACCCTTCCGCTCAACCGAATTCGGCATAGCCGCCAGCGCCTTCTCTACATTCTCGACCCGGAGCGCGCAGCGGTAGAGTCCCTGGCGGTTGCCGCCCCACGGCACCGGCCCGCCAGTCGTCGCATCCGGGTGCTGGACCACCGTGACGGTGAACCGTTGTCCATCCTCCGGAAGCGCGAAGCGCGCGACGACGCATTCGACGGAATCGGCGGAGCCGCCGGGCGCCAACTGGTTGCCCGAAACCGCCACTGCTGTCGGCGCTTCGATTTCGATGAAACCGATCGCGGTCAGGAACTGCGCGGTGGCGAGGATGTCGATGGCCGCAATGCGGATCCCGGAAAACAGTGTGCCGCCCGAGGCGTCTAGATCGCTTGGGGCCTGCGCCAACTCGATGACGACACCGTCGGGGTCGAGCGCGAGCACCGATTTCGCGCCCGAGATGAGCCCCTCAACCGGCTCGCCGACTGGCACACCCGCCTCCCCCAAGGCCACGGCGGCATGGTCCAGATCCGCTACCCACATGAGTGCCGCGCGGATGCCCGGTCTGGTCGGTTCGGTTCGCTCATCGCGGGTCAGAGGCGGGGATTCATAGGCGATCGCCTCAAGCGCACAGCCGTTGCGACCTCCCCGGGTGTCGTAGAGAAAAGCAGTGGAACAGTAGGTTTCGTCGTCGATGCCGAGGATGGCACCGTTGGTCGGGACCGTCGGGTCGGTGCGCATCCTGGCCGACAGGCCCAGGACGCCCGAGTAGAGCCGCTCGGTCGCTTCCAGGGACTCACAGTTCAGGTTGACGTGCAGGAACCGGCGGGCCAGATAATCGGATACCACTACAGAACAACCGATTTGACTTTGAGATCGATGATGTCATCCTCGCTGAATCCCAGTTCGGCCAGCAGTGCATCGGTGTGCTCACCGTGTCCCGGCGCGCCTCTCAATTCCAGTGGTGTCTCATCGAACTGCACAGGGCTACCCGCGAGGGCGAATTCATTGCCGTTGGCGTCGGTGGTGCGGGGCAGGTAGCCGTTGGCCAGCACCTGTGGGTCGTCGTGGATTTCGCGGGCGGTGCGCATCACGTCCCACACCCCGTCGAAGCCTTTGAACGCGCCCTCCCAGTGCGCCAGGTCATGCTGACCGATCGTCTTGCGCAGTTCGACGATGCACTCGGCACGATTTTGGAACCGCACCATGGCGTTGGCGAACCGCTCATCGGCGATCAAATCGGACCGCCCGAGACGCGTGCAGAAATCGGCCCAGAATCGATCCGCCTGCAGGAGCACGAAGGCGATATGGCGCCCGTCGCGCGTCTGGTAGATGCTGGCCACCGGGTTGGGCATCTCTGCCAACTGGAACTTCGGGATGTCCTGTCCAGTGATGCCCGCGCCGACAATGTCGGGGCCCAGCTGCCAGATCGCCGAGCTGAGGAGGGACACGTCCACCACCGACGGTTCCCCCGTGCGTTCGCGTTTATACAGTGCTCCAACGATGCCCGAGGCGATGGCAAAGCCGCCGTACACGTCGCCGAACGCGGGCCGCTGCACCGGCGGGTACGAACCGTCGCCGGCGGCGTAGGCCTCGCCAATCCCACCGCGTGCCCAATACGCGGCCAGGTCGAAACCGCCCTGCGTAGCGAGATCGCCCTTGGTTCCGTAGCCGTGGCCGCGGGCATAGACGATTTTCGGGTTGCGGGCGCGTACTTGCTCGACGTCGATGCCCATCCGCCGGCGCGAATCCGGCAGCAGATTCGTCAAGAAAACGTCAGCGGTTTCAACGAGTTTCATCAACAGTTCGAGACCCGCGGGCGTCGACGAATCGAGGCCGATGCTGCGCTTCCCGCGGTTCGGCTGTTCGATGAAGTGATTGACGCCCCCCGCGCCCGTGACGATCCCGGAGCTGATCAGCCCGCGCTGCGGATCACCGGTCTCGGGATGCTCGACCTTGATAACGTCGGCGCCCCAGTCAGCGAGCACGGCACCCGCTGCCGGGACGAAGCTCCAAGCTGCGAGCTCGACAACGCGAACCCCACTGAGAATGTCGGTCATGCGATGGGATATCCGATCGTCTTGGTCTGCAGGTACTGTTCGAAGCCCTCGTGGCCGTTCTGGCGCCCGATGCCGCTCATCTTGTAGCCGCCGAACGGTGCGTCGGCACCGTAATACATGGCGCTGTTGATCATCAGCGAACCGGTCCGGATGCGGCGCGCGACGGCCATGGCCCGCTCGGTGGAGCCCATGATGGCGCCGGCCAGACCGTAGCGGGAGTCGTTCGCCAACTCGACGGCGGCGTCGTCACCACCCTCGTACGGCGTGATCGACAGCACCGGCCCGAAGACCTCCTCCTGGAAGATCGTGTGAGCCGGTTCGACGTCAGCAACGACCGTCGGCGCCACGAAGTAGCCGCGGTCCAGTCCCTCCGGTACGCCCCCACCGACTGTGACGCGACCACCTTCGCGCTTAGCGATTTCGATGTAGTCAAGCACTCGGCCCCGCTGCTTGGCCGAGACCAGCGGCCCGCAGAAGGTGTTCGGGTCCGACGGATCGCCGACGCTGAGCGCACCGAAAATGGCGGTGGCCACCTCGACGGCTTGCCCGTAGATCGAGCGCGGCACCAGCATTCGGGTGGCGAGCGCACACCCCTGGCCGGAATGCATCAGCGCGCCAATGCATCCAGGCAACGCCGTATCCAGATCGGCGTCGTCGAGCACCAGATACGCCGACTTCCCGCCGAGCTCGAGCATGTTGCGCTTCATCGTGTCCCCGGACAGGCGCTGGATGAGCTTGCCCACCGCCGTCGAACCGGTGAAGGACACCATGTCGATACGCGGATCGGTGGCAAGTATCTGCGCGACGTTATTGTCAGACGCCGGAACGATGTTGACCACACCGGGCGGGATGTCGGTCTTCTCGGCGATGATCCGGCCCCACCGCAACGCGCTCCACGGCGTCTCGATCGCGGGCTTGAGCACCAGGGTGTTTCCGGTCGCCAGAATCTGGCCCACCTTGTTGCTGATGATCTCGAATGGAAAATTCCACGGGGTGATGGCTCCGACCACCCCCATCGCCTCCTTGACAACGACGCGGTTGTACGGAAGCCCCATCTTGGCGTCCTGGTCGAGCATCCGCTCCCAAGCGAATTTCGAGATGTATTCCGCCGGCCACTTCACCGCGTCGGCCAACGGCCACTCCAATTGCGCGATATAGGTCATCCCCACCGTCGACCCGACCTCGGCGATCAGTTCGGCGCGAATGTCCTCCTTCTCCTCCTGCAACGCATTGTGCAGCTGCAGCAGGCAATGCTTGCGGAACTCGTGGTCGGTCGACCAGTCGGTGGTGTCGAACGTGCGCCGCGCAGCGGCGATCGCCTGTTCCATGTCCTCGGCGCTCGCATCTGTACAGGTCCCGAGCACCTCCTCGGTCGCCGGGTTGACGTTGTCGACGGTCCTGCCCGTGGACGAATCCCGCAGCCTGCCGTCAATATAGAGACGAGTTTCAGGGTTGAACTGGACGGTTGTTGCGTCTACCGGCGATGCCGTCATTGGCACTCCTCCTGCTGGACTGTGGGCGCGGCCTAGTGTACCTGTTATAGATAACTGTTTATCTGATTCGAGCGTAGGCCGGATCCCAATACTGAACAAGGGGTGCGCAGTGCTTGACGCCGTCGACGACACCGCGAGCAGGGTCGACTACGTTCCGCGGGTCGCGGCCTTCCGCCAGGATCTACGGCAGTATCTGCGCAATCTCAACTGCGCCGACGAATGGCGCGCCGCCGCGTCCACGACCGCCGAGGCCGGGCTCGAGCACGATGCGGCGGTGATGACACGGTTGCACGCCGACGGCTGGAACCGCTATGGCTGGCCCGAGGCGGCCGGCGGCTTGGGCGGCAACGAGATTCACCGTGCCGTCCTCTACGAGGAGCTTGCGAACGCGATGCTGCCCATCCCGGCGCAGGCGTGGACCTTGGAGGTGATGGGCCCGGCGATCCTGAAGTTCGCCCCTCACCTGGCTGGTGGGTACCTTCCCCGCTACCTCGACGGCACCGAATGGTGGGGACAGGGCTTTTCCGAGCCGGAGTCCGGCAGCGACCTGGCCTCGCTGCGCACCCGTGCAACCGAAGACGGCGCGGGCGGATTCGTCGTCAACGGCCAAAAAATCTGGACCAGTCAAGGTGGCACGGCCAAGCGGCTCTGCGTGCTCGTGCGCACCGGGTCGCCGGAGAGCAGGCACCGGGGCTTGACGATGATGCTGATCGACACGGACGCACCCGGCGTGACGGTGCGGCCGATCGCGTTGGCCAGCGGGCGGCGCGAGCTCGCCGAGGTGTTCTTCGACGACGTCCGGGTGCCACCGGAACGTCTGGTGGGCGAGGTCGGCGGCGGCTGGGCCGTGACGATGTTCTTGATGCAGTACGAGCGCGGCATGTACGGCTATGCGGCGCTGAACAAGGTGCTCATGGAGTTGGGACGGCTGCGCGAGTACATGGTGACGCGCGGAGCGGCTTCGGCCGAGCGAGAGCGCTTCGCGCGCGTCTATGTCGACGTCATCACGGCGCAGGCCCGTGCCGCCACCACTGTGCGCAACCTGGCCGCCGGCGAGTCCGTTGGCCCCGAAAGCAGCATCGACAAGCTGCTCTGCAGCGAGGCCGAGCGCGCGGTCAACGACCTGATCCTCGACGTCGCGCGAGACCACATGATGGTCGGCACCGGGGGCGGTCCTGCCGAGCTCGACACCGCACGCGCGGAGTGGTGGTACTCGCGGGCCGCCACAATCATGGGCGGCACCGCCGAGGTTCAGCGCGGGATCATCGCCGACCACATTCTCGGGCTGCCGAAGGAAAGGCGCGCATCGTGACGATGCGCACGCGAGGGGCAGATCCAACCGACGAATCGTGGCCGATGATCGAAGAGGCGGTGTTCCGCCTGTTCGAGGAAGTCGCGGCCAAGCAGGACCATGTCGCCATCGGTCCACTGCTGGCCGAGCTCGGCTGGTCGGACATTGAATCCGAATACCCGGTGGACGCGTGTGCGTTGTTATTCCGGGCGCAGGGGCGAACCCTGGCCCTGACCGACGCGCTGGACCGCGTCATGCTGGCTGAACTGGCGTCGTTGGTGGATTCGCCGGTTGATGCCGTCGTGCTGCCCACGCTGTCCCACGGGTCCACGCCCAGTTCGACCGAGGGCCACGTCAAAGGCATCCTGCTCGGTCCGCCACGCGGCCGCGTCCTGGTTCCGATCTCTGGCGCCATGGGAACGGTCGCCGTCGCCGTCGTCGACGCCGGTCAGCTGCGGAGCGAACCCCTCGACACATTCGACGCAAGTGTGATCTGGTGTCGCGTCGAGGGGGTCGCCGACGGCGACCTCATCGATGCGTCAACGGAGTGGGGCCGCGCGATCGCGGCGGCGCACCGCTCGCTGGCCACCGAACTCGTGGCGTTGGCGGACCAGGCGCTGCACATCGCCGTCGAACACGTCAGCGTCCGCGTCCAGTTCGGTTCGCCGATCGGCTCGCTGCAGTCCCCGCGCCATGCCCTAGCGGCTGCCGCGGCCAAATTGGAGGGCGCGCGCGCACTTCTCGAGGACTCGTGGCGCTACGGCGGGGTGTTGTCGGCCCAAGCCGCGAAGGTGGCGGCGGGTCGGGCACACCGCGGCGTCGCCGACGCCGTCTTGCAGGTGTGCGGGGCGGTCGGGTTGACCGCCGAACACGACCTCCATCGATACGTGAAGCGAGGCTTTCAGATCGATGCGCTGTGCGGCTCCTACTCGCAGCTGGAGTCGCTGCTGGCCGACCGCCTGTTCGACACCTTTGCGCCCGGTCGCGCACTTCCCGCGATCATCAACCTGGACTGAGGAATCATGCGCCGCAACATTTTCGACGAGGTACACGACGACTTCCGCGCCACCGCGCGAGCGTTCTTCGAGCGGGAGTGCGTTCCCAACGTGGAGAAGTGGGAACGCGACGGCAAGGTCGGCCGTGAAGCGTGGCTGGCCGCGGGCGAGCACGGTCTGATCGGTTGGGAGTTCGACGAGAAGTACGGCGGGCTTGGTGTCAAGGACTTCCGGTTCAACCAGATCATCTCCGAAGAGATGTTCATGACCGGCTCGGTCGGCATCGGCCTCGGCGTCCAAAACGACATCCTGATGCCTTATCTCAACAGCTTGACCACCGATGAACAGAAGGCGCGTTGGCTGCCGAAATTCATCTCCGGGGAGTACATCGGTTCGATTGCGATGTCCGAGCCGGCGGCGGGATCCGACTTGGCCGGCATCAAGACCACCGCCCGAGACGAGGGCGATCACTGGGTAGTCAACGGGCAGAAAACGTTCATCAGCAACGGGCTGCTGTCGAAGCTCGTGCTCGCGGCGGTGAAGACCGATCCGGCGGCGGGGCGCAAAGGCATCAGCCTGGTGATGATCGAAGACGGTATGGAGGGATTCACCCGCGGACGCAAACTCGACAAGATCGGGCAGTTCTCCGCGGACACCGCAGAGTTGTTCTTCGACAACGTCAGGGTTCCCAAGGAGAACCTCGTCGGGGAGCTGAACCGCGGCTTCTATCACCTGGTGTCCAATCTGCCCTTCGAGCGGGTCGGCGTGGCCTGCTATGCGTTACCCGCAGCCCGGCGAGCGCTCGATCTCACCAAGGCTTATGCACTGGAGCGCACGGCCTTCGGCCAGCCGATCGGTACATTCCAAGTCAACCGGCACTTCATCGCCGAGATGCAGGTGAAACTCGACGCTGCACAGACGTATCTCGATCAGTGCGTGCTTGCGGTCAACGAGGGCACCCTGTCCGACGCCGACGCGGCGGGCCTCAAATGGTGGACCTCCGAGGTGCAGTGGGAGATCCTCGACCGGTGCCTGCAGCTGCACGGCGGCTACGGCTACATCAACGAGTACGAGGTGGCTCGACTGTGGCGCGACTCGCGGGTGCAGCGACTTTATGCGGGCACCACCGAGATCATGAAGGATCTGATGGGCCGCGCGATGGGCTTTTGACGATGAGCTTGCTCACTGAGCGGGTGCGTTAGCGATTTGCGCAGGGCCGTTCGGCTAACCTACAAACAGTTAGTTGATTACGACTACGGTGGAGGGTCGATATGGAGGTCACCAGCCTTCGCGAGCCGAAGATGGCCGATCGCGTGGCCACCGTCCTGCGCAGGATGTTCATCCGCGGCGAGATCGCCGAAGGGACGATGCTGCCCCCCGAGTCAGAACTGATGGAGCGGTTCGGTGTGTCGCGGCCGACGCTGCGGGAGGCATTCCGCGTTCTCGAATCGGAATCGCTGATCGTCGTGCAGCGTGGCGTACGAGGTGGCGCCAAGGTCACCCGACCGCGACGCGAAACGCTTGCCCGTTATGCCGGAGTGATTCTCGAGTATGAAGGCGTGACGCTCAAAGACGTCTACGACGCGCGAATGGCTCTCGAGACGCCGATGGTCGTACGGCTGGCCAAAGAGCGCAACGCAAAGGTGATCGCGGAGTTGGAGCAGATCGTCGAAGCCGAGGAGCAGTTGAAACCGGGCAGCGATGCCGTGGTCCAACTGACGGACTTCCACGCCGCCATCGCACGGCTGTCGGGCAACAAGACCCTGCAGATCGTCAGCGACATGCTGCATCACATCGTCGAGAAGGCGAATCGCTCGCTGCAGCCCACCGAAGGTGCTCGCGCGGAACAGGCGGTCCGCCGGTCCGCGAAGACACACCGCATGGTGCTGGATCTGATCAAGGCGGGGGACGCCGAGAAGGCCGGCGAGCTGTGGAAAAAGCACCTACAGAAGGCGGAGGAATTCGTGCTGTCGGGTTCCGAATTATCCACTGTCGTCGACCTTCTCGAATGACAGATGTCAGCCGGGACACCGGCCACGACATCGAGACGCCGATTCATCTGCTCCGGCGGTTTGGGATCGAGGTATTGATCGCGGATCAGGAGTCCGCCGTCGTAGAGATGTCGATGCCGCTCGCGGGCATGCGCAATCCCTTCACCAACCTGCCGACCATCGGCCCACTCGGCGTGCTCATCGATGCCGTCAGCGGATTATCCAACCACTTCCGGCATCGCGACGCCGAGTGGACGGTGTCCACCGAATTGGCCATCGAGCTGAGCCCCGAAGGGAGCGAGCGGGCGACCGCAATCGGCGCCTCCCCCGTTGTCGCATCTGGGCGACCGCTGGGCCCTCGCGACAGCGGGTCAGCGCTTTCGGTGTGCACCCTGACTTGCGACGGCGTCGTCATCGGCGGGGGTACCGTGCGGTCGTACTACGTCACACCCGACGCCCTCGACCTGAGCGAGCCCACCGAGACGGTGGCCAAGAATTTCAACACCTCCCTGGCGGAGCTGATGGCCGTGGAACCCATGCCGCCTGCCGACGCGGTGCGAGTCCTGCGTCAGCACGTAGATCCGTTCCTCAACAACGCCGTTGGGGTCATCAACGGCGGAGTCGCCTCGGCGGGACTCGAATTGGCCGCGTCCGCGACGGTGAACACGGGTGGCGCGCCGATGCGAACCGCATCGGTCCGGGTGAACTTTCTGCGTCCCTTCTACGGCGGCGACCGGTCTCGCTACGAAGCGGCGCCGCTGCGCATCGGACGCGGCACTGCCGTCGCCGACGCGCGTGCGATCGGCGACGACGGCAAGCCCGCGGTGACGGCGCGCGTCACCGCCTACCGCTAGCTAGGGGCTTTTCTTGGATCGAGCGCGGAACGCGGCGACTCGCTCCTTGAACTCGGGCGTCGAGAACGACGTCAGTTCCTCGGCGAGCGCGTACTCCAGAACACCTTGAGCAGCCCGGGCCAGGTGCATGTTCAGCGCCACCTTCGACGACCGCAGAGCCTGCGGCGGCAGTGCGGCGAACCGCTCGCCGAGTGCCAGCGCCTCCTCGAGCACCGCGTCGTCGGGGACGACCTTGGTGACCAGATTCAGCTTCTCCGCGATCGGCGCGGTGATCCGATCACCAAGCAACACATACTCCTTGGCTTTCATCATGCCGATCAGCAAGGGCAACATGGCAGCACCGCCGTCCCCGGCAGTGAGCCCAACGGCCACGTGCGGGTCGGCCAAGTAGCTGTTCTCCCCCATCACCAGCAGGTCGGACAACAGGGCGATCGAACAGCCCAGCCCCACCGCCGGCCCATTGACCGCGGACACCAGGGGCTTCGGGAAGTTGATCACCTCGAGGAAGACGGTGCGGGCCTCGTGGATCTGAAATGCGCGCGCCACCTCGTCCTCGATGAGGCGGCCGAACATCACCATGTCCCCGCCGGCCGAGAACGCCTTGCCGACACCGGTAGTCACGACCGCCTTGACGTCATCGTCGGCGTCGAGCACCTTCCAGATGGTGGCGAATGCGTGGTGCACCTCCTCGGTGACGGCGTTGAGCGCCTCCGGTCGGTTGATGCTCACCACGTGGACGTTGCCGCGCTTCTCCACCAACAGCCATGGGGCGAACTGCTCGTAGCCGGGGAGGGTGGCGATATCGGAAGTCGTCATGTGATGTCCCGTCAGTCTTTCTGGTTGGAAAGGATGGTCACCGCGGAGACCGCGGTTGGACCACCGATGTTGTGCGCCAAGGCAAACCGCGCGCCGTCGACTTGGTTCTCCGCCTGGCCGCGGAGCTGGTTAAACAGTTCATAGCACTGCGCCACGCCGGTGGCGCCCGGCGGGTGTCCCTTGGCCTTCAGGCCCCCGCTGGGGTTGATCGGGATCGAGCCGCCCACGTAGTTTTCGCGCGCTTCCACCAGCTTGTATGCCTCGAACCTGCTGGCGAAGCCGAGGTCCTCGTAGCTGATCAGTTCCACCCCGGTGAAGCAGTCATGCACCTCGGCCACATCGATGTCACTCGGTGTCAGCCCCGCCATCCGCATGGCCGACTTGGCCGCCCGCACGGTCGGCGGAAACGTGGTCATGTCCTGCTTGTGCTGATGCATCACCCGATCCATCCCGATGCCGACCCCGCGCACCCAGACCGGGCGGTCCGTGTAGCGGTCGACTACGTCCTCGGCTGCCAAGATAACCGCAGCCGCTCCGTCGCTTTGCGGTGTGCAGTCGTAGAGGCCGAACGGTTCCACAACGATGGGTGCGGCGAGCGCCTTCTCAACGCTGATCTCGTAGCGCAGTTGCGCTTTGGGGTTCTTCAGCGCATGGAAGTGGTTTTTCACCGCGACCATGGCCATGTGTTCCTTGGTCGCCGGCGACTCGTGCAGGTAGCGGTTGACGTGCAACGCGAAGTTCGCAGGAGCCACCAGACCGAGGGGGTAATCCCAGGCGTTGTCGCGGGTCATCGCCGCCCAGTCCCAGAAGGTGGTGTTGGAAGCGGTCTCGCGCACCTTGTCCGCCCCCACCACCAGGACCACGTCGTAGAAGCCCGACGCGATAGCCATGGTGCCGTTGCGGATCGCGTCATTGCCTGTGGCACAGGCATTCTCGACGCGAGTAACGGGTATGTCGGTGAGGTCGAGGGTATCGGCGAGGATGCCCGACGGGAAGCCGTCGGTGGTCGACAGCTCTCCGAACCACGCCGCCTCGATCTCGGACTTCTCGATGCCCTTGTCGACGTTGCCGACGGCTTCGGCGTACGCCATCGGCACCAGGTCCTTGATGCCCAGTTCGAAATGTTCGGCGAACGGGGTCATTCCGGCACCCACGATGGCGACGTTCCTCATGCCAGAGCTCCTTCCTTGCCACGGCCGGGCCAGAACGCGTAGCCGTAATCGGGTATGCCTGCGCGGGTGGCGATTCGCCGCAACACCACCGCACCGGACTGCCCGATCGTCGCCTCGCCCGCGGGAACCCCGGTCACCTTCATCAGCACCCGAACCGGGCTGCCGTCGAGTTGCACGACGGCAAGCGAGTACGGGCCGGGGAGATCCGGTACCGGTATCCGAATGGTCGTGTGGGTGTAGACGGTGCCCGTTCGCGGCAACGGCTCCAGCCGGTATTCGGTGGCGAGGGCACCGGAGTTGTCGACGCGGACTCGGGGTGGAAACTGCGGCGCGGAATCGATACCGGGCCGCTCGTCGAATACGGCTGCCTCCCAACGAATCTTGGGCTCGAATGCACGGCTGTATGCCGGCAGCGAGATGGGAATGCCGACCCCCTCGGCGACCCGGCTGGCGGGAAGCTCGCGAGCGGGCGCCTCATCGCGGACAACGCGCGGGCCGGTCGCGGTGCTGAGCTCCGCCACGCTCATCGTCGACTGTTCCGCCGCGAATACGAGGCCGTGCGTGCCGCTCTCGATCGCCTCGGCGATCACCCTGATGACCGCGGCGGCGGACACCCGAGGGTCCTCGACGGCCGTTTTCGTGTTTACATCACCGCCGAGTTGTGCGGCGGCAACGCCCGCCACCGCGGCCACCACGGGGCCACCGGCCAGCTCGAGCCGGCTCATGGTGCCCCGGATCCCGACCTCACGCTGCAGGCGCGGGTCGGCATAGGAATGACACTTGCCGTCGCCGCTCCGCGCCACCAGCGGCAGGCTCCTCGTCTGACGTCCGACCGCGGTCAACGTGGGTTCGCCGTCGCCGATCAACACGGCAGCCGCACCCACCGCCCCGTCGTTGTCGTCGGCCGCAATCACCAGCGTGCCGGGCGACGCCGTCACGAGCTGGTCCAGGACGGCGGGCGCGCCGCCGAGCACCTCCGTGATCGGCGTGTCGGCCGGCAGGTACAGCGCAGCCAGCAGGACTGCGCCGT